>NZ_JAJNIF010000009.1:0-96660 GCF_022386595.1 Mammaliicoccus sp. G-M28 | reverse complement strand
TATCGTGCGATTCAAACGAAATCCAACCAAAACGCACGAAGACTTCAAAGTTATCGTGCGATTCAAGCGAAATTCAGTCATATCGCACGAAGACTACAAACTTATCGTGCGATTTTCCTACCTAACTAGTCCATACCTTCATATTCAACTAGCAAATACAACGCCAAAAGAGGCCGAGACACAATGTCCCAGCCTCTTTAAAATTCTATCTCTTACACATTAAATCTAAAGTGTACAACGTCTCCGTCTTTCATTAGATATTCTTTTCCTTCTAATCTTACTTTACCCGCTTCTTTTGCACCGTTCATACCGTTATTATTCAATAAATCATCATAGCTTACTGTTTCTGCTCTAATGAAGCCTCTTTCGAAGTCTGTATGGATGATTCCGGCACATTGTGGTGCTGTCATGCCTTCTATAAATGTCCATGCTCTTACTTCTTGTTCTCCTGCTGTAAAGTATGTTGCTAGTCCTAACAGGTTATATGATGCGCGGATTAACTTGTCTAATCCTGCTTCTTCTACGCCTAAATCTTCTAAGAACATTTCACGGTCTTCATCGTCTAATGTTGCTAATTCTTCTTCGATTTTAGCTGAAATAACGATTACTTCTGATCCTTCGTTATTTGCGTATTCTTCTATTTTTTGTACATATTCATTGTCTTCTGGACTTGCTACTTCATCTTCTGCTACGTTTGCTACGTATAACATTGGTTTTGATGTTAATAAGCTTAAATGTTTCACGATTGATTTTTCATCTGATGAGAATTCTAAGCTTCTTACTGGTTCATTGTTTTCTAATGTTTCTTTTATTTTTGCTAATACTTTTTCTTCTGCTACTGCATCTTTATCTTTCTGTTTAGCCATTTTTGCTACTCTATCATAGCGTTTTTCTACTGATTCTAAATCTGCTAACACTAATTCCATATTAATTACTTCAATATCATCTATTGGATCTACTTTACCAGATACATGTGTTACATTTTCGTCTTCGAATGCACGTACAACTTGGCAAATTGCATCTACTTCACGGATATGTGATAAGAATTTATTCCCTAATCCTTCACCTTTAGATGCGCCTTTTACGATACCTGCTATATCTGTAAATTCGAAAGCTGTTGGAACTGTCTTCTTAGGTTTAACTAATTTCGTTAATTCTTGTAAACGATGATCTGGTACTTCTACGATTCCTACGTTTGGATCGATTGTTGCGAATGGATAGTTCGCTGCTAATGCTCCTGCTTTAGTAATTGCGTTAAATAGTGTTGATTTACCTACGTTAGGTAATCCTACTATGCCAGCTGTTAATGCCATATGTTATTCACCTTGTCCTTTTTCGATTATTTTTTTGATTTTTTTATTAAATTCTTGTCTAGGTAGCATAATGCTACGAGAACATTCTTCACATTTAATTCTAACATCTGCACCAAGTCTTATGATTTTAAATTTATTATAACCACATGCATGCTGCTTCTTCATTTCAACGATATCATTTAAATTATACGATTTAATCATATTACAGCCTCCCGATTAGATGATTATTGAATGTTATTAGGATTATAAGAAACCATAGTTGGTATTGGTGCTTGAATACCTTCTTTATCAAAGAACGATTTGATTTCTCTTCTTAATATTCTTGCACCTGTCGCATGTTCGTTAGGTTCTGTTTCGCCTGCGATTTTTATCGTTGCTTCTCCTGCTGTAACATTTTCTACACCTAAAATTTCAGGGTCTTTTATGAAAATTTGATATTTTTCTTTTAGTGTAGGTAAAAATTTATATAATTTACTTTCTAATTCATCTAAGTCTTCTTTTATGGATACAGGTACTTCCACAATAGCCATACCATTATGAATTGAGAAGTTTACAATCTCATTCATTGTACCATTTGGAAGAATCGTTAAATCTCCTGCAAATGATAAAATTCTCGTAGATCTCATCCCTATTGATTGTACAGTACCTTCAGCAACAGTTGTACCCGTAGTATTAATTTTTACATAGTCTCCAACATCAAATTGATTCTCAAAAATAATAAAGAAACCAGTTATGACATCTTTAACTAAAGTTTGAGCACCAAAACCAATTGCTAAACCTGCAACTCCAGCACCTGCAATAATACTTTCAACTCTTATTCCTACATTGCTTAATATTGTCGTAGCAACAATGAACCACACAACATATGAAATAATGTTTTGTAGTAGGTTTACCATTGTTTTAGCACGCTTGTTAGACTTCCCTACCCTCTTAGTTCCGTATTTCGTAGTAAAGAATTTCTCGACTAATTTATGAAGTATCTTAATTATAATAAACGCTAATATAATATAAAATATCCCGATGAAAATTTGTTCTATCCATTTTTGCCAATTATCTGGATCCATAAAAGGATCGATTAGTTTATGAATGACGCTCATAATTTTATTCATTTTCACACCTCTTATTCTTCTAACAATAATTCTATAATTCTTTTGTATTCTGCTTCAGAATTAAATTCAAGTGAAATTTTACCTGCTTTTTTTGTCTTTGAAATATCAATGTTCGTTCCATATTTCTCTTTCAACTGATATTCATGTTTAACTAAAAAGCTTGGTTTATTTTGTTTTGGTTGTTTTGGTTTCTCTTGACCGTTAGCATTCAAAAATTTTATATATTCTTCTAACGCTCTAACGCTCATATTTTCTTTAATCACTTTTTTAGCAACTTGATTGATTTGATGCTTTTTCTCTATTCCAAGCAAAGTTCTGCCATGTGCACTTGATAATTTTTCTTCGTTGATTAAACTTTTCACGCTTGGAGGTAGATTTAGTAATCTTAAGACATTAGCAATATAAGATCTTGATTTACCTAATCTATCTGCTACGTCTTGTTGCTTTAAATTTAGTTCTGCCATCATTGTGGCATAACTCTTTGCTTCTTCTAATGGTTTAAGATTCTCACGTTGAAGATTCTCAATTATAGCGAGTTCTAACATTTCTTCATCAGTTAGCACTTTAATAATTGCTGGTACTGTGTCTTTCTCAGCTAATTGACTTGCTCTGAATCTTCTTTCGCCAACCACAATGTCATATCCTTTAATTGTTTCTCTTACTACTATTGGTTGTAATACACCATGTTGTGAAATAGACTGCGTTAAATCTTTTAAAGCTTCTTCATCAAAATAATCTCTAGGTTGATATGGATTTCTTCTTAATTTGTCTAAAGGAATCTCAACAATTTTATCATGACTAAAGTTATAAGAAATCTTTTCAACAAGTTCGTGATTTCTTTCTTTCATTTCATCACCACGTTATATATTCTAATTTGTTTCACGTAAAACATCCAAATTAGATTATAACAATTTTGAAGATGATATGCACAAAAGAATAATTGACCGATAAATTAAAATATTCAGAAAAGTTGTTGACAAAAAAATATGCCCATAGTATTGTGTAATATATCAACAACGAAATATTAATTAAAAGCACGATAAAAAGGAAAGTAAATCTTAAACTGCAATTATCAGAGAGTTCCCATTTGCTGAAAGGGAATATTGAAAGAAAGATTGAAAATGGCCTTGGAGTGGTGACATCGATATTGAGGTGTCAACGGGATCGCCCGTTATAGCGATACAGTATTAAAGTCTCTTTAGTGTTGATGGCGTACTGGAATTTGTTCATATTTTTACTGCCATTATATACTCTTTTACAAGAGACCACGTACTTATAGAGGTAGTGTCAGTAATGTCATTACGAACAAAGGTGGTACCGCGAGCTAAGCTTTCGTCCTTTACATCCGATTAATATCGGGTTTAAAGGACGGAAGCTTTTTTTATTTTTAAATACATTAGGGAGGAAGGCTATTATGAAATCTACTCAACTCGCTCAAATTTCATTAACTAAAGATCATACAGGTGCAACCACAAATCCTATATATCTTTCAACAGCCTATCAACATGAAAAATTAGGATGTTCAACTGGCTTCGATTATACGAGGACTAAGAATCCAACTCGCTCACAATTCGAAGAAGCATTTGCCAAATTAGAAGGTGGAAAATACGCATTTGCAACTTCTAGTGGTATGGCAAGTATTCAATTAATATGTAACTTATTTAAACCAAATGATGAAATTCTCGTTTCATATGATTTATATGGTGGCACATTTAGAATCTTTGAATTTTATGAAAAACAATACAACATTAAGTTTAAATACATCGATTTTTCAAATATTGAAGAGGTCAATGGATCTATCAATGAGCATACGAGAGCTTTCTTTATAGAACCCGTATCAAATCCATTAATGTTCACAGTGGAATTAGAACCATTGTATGCAATAGCGAAGTCTAAAAATATTTTAACAATTATTGATAATACATTCTTAACACCTTACTTTTCTACACCATTAAAAGATGGAGCTGACATTGTATTACATTCTGCTACAAAATACATAAGTGGTCATAATGATGTATTAGCAGGCATTGTAACCGTATCAGACGATTATTTAGGTGAACTACTTGCTCAATTTCACAATATGATTGGTGCAACACTATCACCTTTCGACAGTTATTTATTACTAAGAGGTTTAAAAACATTACACATACGACTTGATCGTGCTACCGAAAATGCCCAAAAATTAGCCGCTTCTTTTCAGTCAATTGAAAGCATTGATGAAGTACTTTATTCAGGGCAAACAGGCATGTTAAGCATTAGATTAAACAAAGCTTACAGTGTAGATCGTTTTTTACAAAATATTGATTTATGTATATTTGCCGAAAGTCTTGGTGGCACTGAAACATTCATCACTTTTCCATATACACAAACGCATGTAGACATGGCCGATGAAGAAAAAGATAAACGTGGTATCGACGAATATCTACTTCGTCTATCAATCGGAATTGAAGACTATGAAGATATTTACGCAGATATACTTCAAGCTCTAAAAAAATCAAAGAAAGAAGGGGTGTCATTATGAGTTATTCAAAAGAAACGTCATTAATATTAGACTCCACTAGAGGTAATGAACATTTATCAAGCAACCAACCATTATATTATTCATCAACATATCACCAACAAACATTAGGTGGTAATACTGAATTTGATTACGCAAGAAGTGGTAATCCTAACAGAAAGTTACTCGAAGAAAAGTTAGCCGATTTAGAAGGCGGTAATTATGGATTTGCATTCAGTTCTGGGATAGCTGCAGTAACGGCTGTATTCCTTACATTAGAACCTGGAGATCACGTTATACTTCCTGATGATGTATACGGAGGTACTTTCAGATTAACAGAACAAATACTAAAAAAATTCAAAATCGAATTTACAACTGTCGACCAAACAGACTTACAACAAGTAGAAGACGCTGTACAGGATAATACAAAGCTTATCTATGTAGAAACACCATCTAACCCGCTATTTAAAGTAACTGATATTGATGGTGTTGGACAAATTGCTCGTAGAAATGAAGCACTTTTAGCCGTAGATAATACATTCATGACACCATTAGGACAGTCTCCTTTGAAACTTGGAGCAGATATTGTCATTCATTCTGCAACGAAATTCTTAGGAGGTCATAGTGACCTGATTGCTGGCGCTGTTATCGTAAATGATCCCCAACTTAAAAATGATATTTACTTAATTCAAAATGGAACTGGCTCAGGATTAAGCGTCTATGATTCATGGACACTTGCTAAGCATTTAAAAACATTACCAATTAGATTTAAACAATCTGTTAGCAATACTGAACAAATTTATAGATATTTAATTGAAAATGAAGCAATTGAAACTGTTTACTATCCAATAACAAATGACACACATTTAAGACAAGCTAAAAATGGTGGTGCCGTATTAGGATTCAGACTTAAAGATGAATCAAAAGCACAAGCATTTGTTGACCATCTAAATATACCTTTAGTTTCTGTAAGTTTAGGTGGTGTTGAAACCATTCTTTCTCACCCAGCTACAATGAGTCACGCAGCTATACCTGAAAGCATTAGAGCTGAACGTGGTATTACAAACGGCTTATTTAGACTATCAGTAGGATTGGAAGATGTCAGAGAATTGATTACAGATATCGATTGGGCATTAAAGGAGGCTATATATGAATCTGAAAGAAGCATTGAAGAACCGCATTTTAGTGGCTGACGGTGCAATTGGAACAATCTTTTACTCAGAAGGATTAGACACTTGCCCAGAAAGTTATAACCTTACTCATCCTAAAAAAGTAGAACAAATACACCGCTCATATATAGAAGCAGGTGCTGATATCATTCAAACGAACACTTACGGTGCTAATTTCGAAAAGCTAAAAGACTTCAATTTAGAGCATCGTGTCAAAGAAATACATCGTGAAGCTGTTCAAATCGCTAAAAAAGCAAGCAATAAAGATACATTTATATTAGGTACTGTAGGTGGCTTTCGTAACATAAAAAAGAGTGACTTATCTATAGAGGCTATTCAGTATCATACAGAAATTCAAATTGAAACACTTGTAAATGAAGGTGTAGATGGCATTCTATTTGAAACTTACTATGATTTAGAAGAGCTGCTTACCGTCTTAAAAGATGCAAAAGCGAAATATGACATTCCGATTATTGCTCAACTTACAGCAAGTAATACTAATTATTTAAGAAATGGTACACCTATACCTGACGCATTAGAGGCATTACTAAGAGAAGGCGCAGATGTTGTTGGTTTAAACTGTCACCACGGACCTTATCATATGATAAAGACGTATAAACATATTGAAATTCCTAACAGTGCATATCTTTCTTGTTACCCTAATGCGAGCTTGCTGGATTTAGAAGACAATGACTTGAAATACAATAACAATTCGGAATACTTTTCTGACGCAGCTAAAGAACTTGTCAATCAAGGTGTCAGATTAATAGGTGGTTGCTGTGGTACAACACCAGAACATATTAAAAAAATCAAAAATGTCGTTAAAGATTTAAAACCTATCAAGCAAAAAAATGTTATTCCAATAGAGACAAAACAGTATAAAAAGCAAAATAAAAATGAACCTAGCATTAAAGAACTTGTTCAACAAAGACCGACCGTTATTGTTGAACTTGATACACCAAAACATTTAGATACGAATAAATTTTTCGATGGTATACAAGCTCTAGAAGACGCAGGTGTTGAAGCTGTAACACTTGCTGACAACTCATTAGCAAGCGTTAGAATTTCTAACATAGCAGCAGCTAGCATTATAAAGCAACAATATAAAATTAGACCCCTCGTACACTTAGCATGTCGAGATAGAAATTTAATTGGTCTTCAGTCACATCTAATGGGACTTTCGTTACTAGGTATTAATGATATTTTAACTATTACAGGTGATCCATCAAAAGTTGGTAATTTCCCTGGTGCAACAAGTGTATTCGATGTAAATTCTAGTGGATTAGCTGAAATGATTACCCAATTTAATCAAGGTATTAACGCAGATGGAGACACATTAAGAAGTAATACTAACTTCTCTGTAGCAGGCGCTTTTAATCCAAATGTAAGACGTCTTGAACCAGCAGTTAAAAGATTAGAAAAAAAGATAGAGTCTGGAATGGAATACTTCATTACACAACCTATCTATGAACCTGAAAGAGTTAAAGAAATATATGAAGCAACAAAACATATAGATGCACCAATCTTTATTGGCATCATGCCAATTACAAACTATAATAACGCCCTATTTTTACACAATGAAGTTCCCGGTATTAAATTATCAGAAACTGTGCTCAACGCTTTTGAAAAAGTTAAAGACGATCGAGACGCAACTCGTAAGCTCAGTATTAACTTGAGCAAGCAATTGATTGATGCGATACACCAATATTTTAATGGTCTGTACATCGTTACACCATTTTTAAAATATGATTTATCCGTTGAATTAGCAAATTATTCAAAATCAAAAACTGAAACACAAACCAAGGAGGCAATATTATGACAATTAAAACAGCAAATTTAGGATTTCCAAGACTAGGTAAAAAAAGAGAATGGAAGAAAGCCATTGAAAGCTACTGGGCTAAGAAAATAGATAAAGCTGAATTAGATCAAACATTGCAAGATCTACATAAAGAAATTTTAACAATTCAAAAAGAACATCATGTCGATCAAATTCCTGCTGGTGATTTCTCATTATATGACCATGTACTTGATACATCATTATTATTTAATATCATTCCAGAGCGTTTCCAAGGACGTCCTGTTGATGATGAATTATTATTTGATATTGCAAGAGGTAATAAAGAACACGTTGCAAGTGCACTTATCAAATGGTTTAACACAAACTATCACTATATCGTACCTGAATGGGATAACGTTACGCCTAAAGTAAATAACAATGTGTTACTAGAAAAATTCAACTTTTCTAAAGAAACGGGTGTAACATCTCATCCAGTAATCGTAGGACCTGTGACTTATGTAGCTTTATCAAAAGGCGGAGACCAAAGTTTTGAGGAAAAAGTTAGAACACTGTTACCATTATATAAAGAAGTATTCGAAAGTTTAACTGAAGCTGGTGCAGAATATATCCAAGTAGATGAACCAATTTTAGTAACTGACGAAGCTAAAGAACTTCAAGATATTACTAAAGAAGCATATGAATTCTTTAATAAAGAAGTTCCATCTACAAACTTAGTATTACAAACATACTTCGAACGTGTTGATTTAAACTTTGTAGGACAATTGCCTGTCTATGGTCTTGGTTTAGATTTCGTTCATGATAATGGATTTAACTTACAACAAATTAAAGATGGTTTATTCCCTAAAGAAAAGGCACTATTTGCTGGTATTGTTGATGGTAGAAATGTTTGGGCAACTAACATTGAAGCTAAAAAAGAACTGATTGCCTCTTTACAACCATATACAAATGAATTAGTTATTCAGCCTTCTTCTTCATTATTACATGTACCAGTTACTTTAGAAGAAGAAACATTAGATGATTCAGTTCGAGAAGGTTTAAGCTTTGCCACTGAGAAATTAGATGAACTATATGCTTTAAAACAATTATTTAATGAAAATGATGACACTTTATACAATGAATTAAAAACTCAATTTGAACGATTTGAAAGTCAATCATTCAAACAACTTGAATACGATTATGATTCCGTGAAATCAGAACGTAAAACGCCATTTAAAGAGAGAAAAGTTTTACAAGATGAAGTATTAAACTTACCTGATTTACCAACAACGACGATAGGTTCATTCCCTCAATCAAGAGAAGTAAGAAAATATCGTGCAGATTGGAAAAACAATAGAATTTCAGACGAAAAATATGAAGAATTTGTACAAAATGAAATTAAGCGTTGGATTGATATTCAAGAAGATATTGGTTTAGATGTATTAGTACATGGTGAATTCGAACGTAATGACATGGTAGAATTCTTCGGTGAAAAATTAAATGGATTCTTAGTAACTAAGTTCGGTTGGGTTCAATCATACGGTTCTCGTGCTGTTAAACCACCAATCATCTATGGTGATGTTAAATGGACAGCTCCACTAACAGTTAAAGAAACACTATATGCTCAAAGCTTAACTGACAAACCTGTTAAAGGTATGCTTACAGGTCCAGTTACAATCTTAAACTGGTCATTCGAACGTGTTGATATTCCTCGTAGCGAAGTTCAAGATCAAATCGCTTTAGCTATAAACGAAGAAGTATTAGCACTTGAAGAATCAGGCATTAAAGTGATTCAAGTAGACGAACCAGCATTGCGCGAAGGCTTACCTTTACGTTCAGAATATCATGAAGATTACTTAGATAAAGCTGTTCGTTCATTCAGATTATCAACATCTTCAGTCCAAGATTCAACACAAATTCATACGCATATGTGTTACTCTCAATTTGGACAAATCATCCATGCAATCAAATCACTTGATGCTGATGTTATTTCAATTGAAACATCAAGAAGCCATGGCGATTTAATCCAAGACTTTGAAGATATCACATACGATTTAGGAATTGGTTTAGGTGTATATGACATTCATAGTCCGCGTATACCAACAGAAGAAGAAATTACTGTAGCAATCGATAGAGCACTTAAAGAAATTGACCGTTCTCTATTCTGGGTAAACCCTGACTGCGGATTGAAAACAAGACAAGAAGATGAAGTTAAACAAGCTTTAACTGTACTAGTAAAATCAGTAGAAAAATTACGTAAAGACAGCACAGTAAAACAACCAAATTAAACGAACTGCCAACACACAGTTCAGTTATATTAGCCATTAGTTCCAAATCTAATAACACTGCCATATAATATTTTTGAGCGAGTACTATATGGCAGACTTCCTTCCCTATATTAAATATATAAAATAAGAACCTTTCGGTGGAGACCGAAAGGTTCTTATTATGATGTTTAGTATTTTGAAACTGTTGCAGATCCAATTTGATGATCGATTTCAATCGCATTTTCACTGTTTTTACGATATAAATAATAGAAATACATACTCCATAAAATTGTAAGACCTACTGATAACCAGTAGCTTAGTGATAAATCCATTCCAAAACCAATCGGCTGACTTAAAATATAAGTGAATATATTCCATGTCATAAACAATGCAGGAATCAATGCTACATAGAAATTCTTTTTAGATAACAATAGATACATTGCACCGATCCACAGCGCTATTGTAGCTGTAGTTTGGTTTGCCCAAGAGAAGTATCTCCATAAGATTGTAAAGTCCACTGTTGTTAAAATGAAACTAATAATAAACATTGGTATTGCTATTGCAAATCGTTTCCACATTTTCTTTTGACCAAATTTAAAGTAATCTGCAAGAATCATTCTAGCACTTCTAAATGACGTATCACCACTCGTAATTGGTAATACAATAACACCAAGAATTGCTAATGTACCAAACACTGAGCCTAATAACATTGTAGATGCTTCACTAACTACAAGAGCCGCTTCACCTTTAGCTAATACTTCTTGAAGTCCGCCATAACCACCGAATAAACTCATTGCCGCTGCAGCCCAAACCATAGCGATAATACCTTCAGCAATCATCATGCCATAAAATATTTTACGGCCATTCTTTTCATTATTTGTCGTTCTAGAAATAATTGGCGATTGCGTCGCATGGAAACCAGATAAAGCACCACACGTGATAGTAAAGAATAATAATGGGAATATCGGTGCAGAATCAGGATGCATATTCTTTAAAGTTAATTCTGGAATCTCTGCTCCTGTCATCAATAACCTCACGAAAATACCTACTGCTGAAATCATGAGAATTAAACCAAATATCGGATATACCTTACCAATAATTTTATCAATCGGTAAAATTGTAGATAAGAAATAATATAAGAAAATAACAAAGATAATAATACCTAAAGCAATTTTTCCATCCATTAGTGAATGTAGAAGTAATGCTGGACTAGTAACAAACACAGTACCAGTCAATAAAAGTAGTAATAACGTAAACACATTAACCAAATGTTTCATCACATTACCTAAGAATTTACCAGCTAATTCAGGTAAGTGAGCCCCTTTGTTACGAATTGAAATCATACCCGTTAAATAATCGTGAACAGCACCAGCAAATATAGAACCTAATACAATCCATAAAAAAGCAACCGGACCATATAAAGCACCCATAATTGGCCCAAAAATAGGTCCAACACCAGCGATATTCAATAATTGAATCAATGAATTCTTATTCGTCGTCATTGGAACATAATCAATATTATCCCTTTGATCATGAGCCGGTGTCGGACGTTCATCTTTAACACCAAACATCTTTTCGATATACTTACCATATGTAAAATAACCTACAATCAATAATACTATTGAAACTAAAAATGTAATCATTGAAATCCTCCTATGTGTAAGCGTTTACATAAATTATAAATGAGTTTTTTATGAAAAACAATGTTTAATTTAATGATTTTATATATTGCAATAATTCTTTTTCTTCATAAATTATTTTTTTTGAAATATTCAATTTTTCATGTAATCTTAAATTTCTTTTATTTAGCCATATTGCATTCCATCCAACATTGTAAGATCCCATTACATCATTATTATAAGAATCTCCTATATAATAAGTTTCTTTTTTCTTCAAGTTTAACTTTAATTCCACAATATCAAATAATTTTTTATCTGGTTTTGAAAAACCGATTTCTCCCGATATAAAAATACTATCTTTAGGAAACCATCTCAATAATTCTAAGGTTTTGATTTTATTCCATTGTCTATCTTTTTCACCATTAGTAATAATGCCAATTTGAATTTCTTGATGATTATAACAGTAATCTAAAACATTTATTATTTCTTTAGTTAAAGTGATTTCATATTGATATTTTTCATAAGTTCTCTGAAATTCTATAGCCTCTTCATTACTAATATTTAAACCACAAACTTCTAATGCTTTTGTAATTCTATATATATGCATTTCTTTTATCGACATTTTTCCAGTTTGAGTTAATTCAAATTTGCTATCACTATATTTACGAAAATAATAGAATAACTGATTAATATCTACGTTAATTTTTGAAAACAATTCATTAATAGACTTTTTAAATGGATGTTTCAAGTCGTATAGAGTATCATCTAAATCAAATAATATAAACATCTTTAACTCCCCCTTTTAATTATAGAAAAACACTATAAGATTATTTTTATTACTTAATCTTATAGTGTTCAATATAAAATACTATTGTATATTTTTAATCTTTGTTGTAATTCCAGTTAAATTATAACATTCTGCATAATCTCTAATAGGTCTTTTTATATGGTCAATTACAAACCTATTACCATCAATTCCATTATCATTTAAATTATTATATAAATGGTCTATTTCTTTTTTTACTTTTTCATTATTAAAAGTATAGTGACCTGCAATATCAATAACTTCATTAGATAAATTTTTATCTTTTATAACATCTTCTATAGTCATTTCTACTTGATCACCAACCATCCATTTTCTCCAACGTTCGCTTTTAATAGATTCATCCAAAAGTACATTATATATATTTGAAGTAGATTCAATAAGGCCATTATCAAACAATCTAGACTCTAATTTAGCTAGTTTTAAATAAGCTCTTGTTTCTTCAGTACCATACTGAGGTGCAACATTCGTTGCCGTTATTTTTGATGGTATATGCTCAAGTAAAGAGATATCATCTAAATAATCACCATTATGTTCTTTAAGACCTACACCATATCTTTTTGCCATTTTTGCAAGTTCTTTTGCATTATTAAAATTAAATTCTCCAACCTGCTCTGTCTTTCGAGTAAGTGTTCCTGTTTGACCAACTATAAATGTCGGCAATGGTAGATTTCTAGTTTCTAATTCTTCTTTTAGCCTTAAAATAAATTTCTCATAAGTTTCCGTAGACGTTAATCCACCATTCGTTTCCTCAGTACCAACTTCATAGCCTATTTCTGGTAAATTTCTTTTCTTTCTTTCTTCTTCACAAAATTCTATTAATTCAACTGTTCTCTCAATAACAGTTTCTAAAGGAATTACCTTCCCAACTTCAAAAGGATCTTTAGTTGGATCAATCATTAAAAGACTAAATCCAGCTTCTATATCAGCTATATATGATTTTTTTCCTAGAGACATTGCTTTTTCAGGTTCTAAATGGTCATTTCTTTCTTTATCTCTTTGCCAAGGTCCCCCATGATCTCTACACATATAATAATAATTGTCATAAGCTATTTTATCGCTAACTTCTTTCACAGCATCAACAAATGTAAATTGATTCCATCCATTTACATATCCACCACCGAATTCTTCAGCATCAACTTGATTCCTACTTGCAATAAACATAATTGGAAAATCTTTTTCTTTTGATACCTCTAAAGCAGCTTGGACACAATTTTTTGACATTGGACCAATACCTATAATTGTTCCACTTTCATCTTTATCTTGTAAGTCCAATAATCCTTTAACGACATTTTTGATTGATAAGTTTTTCATATTAATCTTCCTTTCTAGTTATTAGATTTCTGAATTGTTTTTAATAGTATTGTCTATATTTGGTTTGGTAAAATGTAATATAATTACTGAGACTACTACTCCTATTAACATTGATATAAAGAACCATAGTTTTCCGTTCACTAAAGGTAAAATAATTAGGCCACCATGTGGAACTAGCGCTTCAACATTATTAATCATTGCTAATGCTCCTGATATAGCACTTCCAATAATAATAGCTGGTAAAACTCTTTTTATATCTTTAACAGCAAATGGAATTGCACCTTCCGTAATACCTATAAGACCCATAAAAAATGCGGAAATACCTAAGTCTTTATCTTCAGTTGTATATTTTTTTCTATCTATAAATGTTGATATTGCTAAAGCTAATGGTGGAACAGCAACTGCTACTCTGTGAGCACCATTCGGTCCATAAATGCCTTCAGCCATTAAAGCTAAAGTAAAAGCAGTGGCTGTTTTATTAATTGGACCACCCATATCTACCGCTGTCATAGCACCTATTATCAAACCAATAAGTAGAGCACTTCCACCTTGAATACTTCCTAAATAATCAACTAACCAGTTCATTGCAGAAGAAATCGGAACCGCAATTACGTATATATATATTATTCCTAATATAAACGTAGTAAATATTGGAACAATAAGTATAGGCATGATTGTTTTTATTGTAGGGGGTACTTTCCAAGTTTTACACCATCGTACTAAATACCCAGTTGCAACACCTAGTACCATTGCACCCAAAAATCCTGTTTGTACATCTCCAGAACCTATTGGATTATTTGCTACGTAACCCAGAATCATTGCTGGTGCAATTCCGGGTTTTCCTGCTAAGGAGTAAGAAATATATCCTGCTAATAATGGAATCATTATCGCGAAACCAGCGGATCCTAAATCATTAATATTTTGCATAAACTGATTATTAACTTTCATTCCTTCATCAGTTGCTTCACCCGTTGATAATGATATTGCTAGAAAAATACCGCCAACTACTACTGCAGGAAGCATATAGGAAACACCGGTATTAAATGCTTTTTGTATATCTTTCCAAAAATTACTTTTACTTTTCATAGCTAACACTCTCCCCTAGAGTTTCTCTGCTTTATCAAGAATATCTGATGGATATTTAATCATGTCTCCCGGATTAATAGTTAATACTTTCCCATTACTTTCTTTTTCTTCAAATCGTTCTTCACCATCTATCCCAATTGCAATTGCTAAAATAACAACATCAGCTTCATCTACCTCTTCTTGTTCAATTTCATTCTCAATCCCCATACTCCCTTGTGTTTCAACTTTAACCTCATAACCTCTTTTTTTACTTTCCTTTTCAAGTGCTTCTTGAGCCATATAAGTATGTGCTACACCCGTTGGACATGCTGTTACCCCTACAATTTTCATATTAAATTCCTCCATTTATAATTTATTAATTATTAATTACTTTTTTTAAATATTTATAAGCTTCTGAATGACTTTTTAATTCAGTCAAAATATTTCTAAATTCTTCATCCAATAACTTTTTACTTAATTTAGATATAAATTTTAGATGTAAATTGTCACTATCATTCTCTGGAACTGCAATCATAAAAATTAGAGTTACAAATTCATCTTCATTTTCACTCCATTTAAATGGAGCTTTAGATTGTAGAAACCCAATAAATGGCTCTACAACTGAGTTAGATTTCCCATGTGGCATGGCGATATTATAACCTACAGCAGTGGAAGCTATTTTTTCACGATCATTTACTGATTTTCTAAAAATTTTTATATCATCTATAAGATTCATTTTATCTGCTTGTTGAATCAACTGATTAATTGCTTCGTCCTGAGTTTTTATATCTCTATTTAATAAAATCATATTTTTTTTTATAACATTAGTTGGACTATTATCCACAATTTAACCTCCCAAAATTTCATAAACTTGTTCTATGTTGCTAGCATTTTCTAATTTTTCTAATATTTGTTTATCATTAACAATAGAATATACATCAGTTAATATGTTCTTTATTTTTTTTACATCCTTCTCAGATATACAAATAATGACAATAATTTTTAAATTCTGCTCATTCCACTTCATAGATTTTTTATTAATAATTATTGTTATGTTAGTTTCATTTACATACTTAGGATCTCCATGAGGAATTGCTATACCTGTTGGTAAATCCGTTCCTCCTAATTCTTCTCTTTTAATCAAAGAATTAATAAATCCTTCTTTGACTATTCCATTTTTTATTAATTCTTCACCTATTTCATTAAATAGATTCTCTTGATTATCAAAAGTTTGATTAGTAAATATATATTCACTTTTAATTAGTTGTGATAAATATGGAAAATTATTATCTTTAAATGAATACACTTTTTTATCCATTATGCCTTCATTAAAATATTTAGAGATATTAAATCTGTCATAATCATTTAAAAAAGGTGAAACAACTATCATTTTTTCACTATCTATATTTAATTTCGTTGTAGATACTATTAAATCTATATCTTGTAAATCTATATCGTTTACTTCATACATCGATGCAATTTCAATAGTAGTAATACTTGGAAGTATATTTGTTAATCTATTTGCTAATAATTCGGATGTTGCAACACCCGTTGGACAAACGACAAGGATTTTTCTACTTTCCTTTTTTCTCTCAAAGGCAGACTGAAAATGTATTGTCAAAAATCCAATCTCATCTTCATTAAATGTTATATTCCATTTTTCTTCATATTCACTTAGTAATATCCAAATTAAGTTAAATATTAATGAAAATTCTTGTTTAATTTGAAAGACAAAAGGATTTTTTATGTGTACATCCTGTTGTAATCTATAAACCATTGGAGGTATATGATTTAACAAATGATTTTGTAATACTTCATCTTTTTCAAAATTTACATTTAATGAATCTCCTACTTTATTTATCATTTTGTCAGTTACTTCTTTAAAGTCATTTATATCTGGAAAAGCTTCAAAATGATATGATTTTAAATAGGTTGAAAGATATTTAATATCATCATTGGTGTAATTAATATTAATTCTTAATGACACTTTATTTATTAAGGATTTAGCTATTTTTTCAAATTTAATATCGTTATCAGCACTAACTTTGATTACGTTGCAGCCCTTTTTCATACGATATATCATTATAATTAGTACACTTAAAATATTAATCACATAATGTTGATCAATTACACCACTATTAACTCGCATATATGAATACAAAACTCTTGAACATACACTTACAACATCCTTACCATAATATTTTGATAATAAATCAAATCTTTCACTTTCATTACGCTCAAACGTCTGAATATGTTCTTTAAGTAAATATAAATTAAATTCTTGAAAACATTTTTGTATTTCAATTTCATTACCTGATATTCTTGTTCCTTTTAAATCACTTACAAGTTTTGCTTTATTACCATTAGTTAATAATTGATTAATAAAGCTCAAATCATAGCTAATTGAAGACTTACTGACTATAAAAGTATCTGATAAATGTTCAAATGTTACTGTACGATTTTCAAATAGTAGCATTTCAATAATTCTTAAACGTCTTCCTTCAGTCGAATACAATGATTCCATATTACTTTGTTCTTGAATATTATGATTTTTTAATTGATTTAAAGTTACACCCCGGCCAGGTTGTTTAATAATTTGGTATCCTTTGATAATTAAATACTCTGAAATAACATTTAAATCATTGTGAATAGTTCTGTTGGATACATTAAGTTCTTTAGCATAACTTTTAATTGTTATATATCCTTTTTGTTTAACCAATATCTCTATAAGAGACATTTGTCTTTCATTTAATTCCAAAGCCAGTCCCCCATTCAAAACAATGTTCTAAAGGAAATGAAAACGTTAACAATAGCTATAGATACATTGTAAATTTACTTTTAATTTTATTAAATACCAAAAAGTTGCAACATGTAATTGCAACAACTAGGATAAGTAATTTATAAACATATTACTAATCAAAAAAACACTTTTACATAAACTCATTGTAAATGAATTTTGTAAAAGTGTTTTTTATTATTACTATATATTGTAATATCAGCGTTTTTTAATTTTTATTTTCTTTTATACACTTTAATCGTAATTTCGTAGAAGTCTTTATGTTCTTCATCGATTCGTTTTACTTTAATACCTTCTTTTTCAACATTTTTAATGCTTTGTCCAAGTGTATCAAGTGCTTCTGTAATATCTTGTTCGAATTGAAATTGTTTTGCTTTTACTTTTTCAGATCCTCGTATTTTTTTAACACGATCTTCTGTTTGTTTTACGTTTAAATTTTGTGATTGAATTGCTGTTAAGACATCTTGTTGACCATCGTCATCTAAACCTAACATTGCTCTTGCATGTCTTTCAGTTATTTCACCTTTTTGTAATGAAATAATGATTGGTTCTGATAATTTAAGCAATCTTAATTTATTCGCTATGAATGATTGACTTTTTCCCATGCTTGCGGCTAAATCTTGTTGTGTTATACCTTCTAGATCAAGCAATTTTTTATATGCTTCCGCTTCTTCTATAGCTGATAAATTTTCTCGTTGAATATTTTCAATCAATGCAACTGCTGCTGTTTCTTTATCGTTTAACGGTTTAATGATTACTTCAGTCTCAGGTAAATCGTTATGTTTTATTGCACGAAATCTTCGCTCTCCAGCAATGATTTCATACATACCTTCTTCAATTGGACGAACTACAATAGGCTGTAATAATCCATGTTCTCTTATAGATTGTGCCAATTCTTTAATTTTTGATTCATCAAATACTTTTCTCGGTTGGTAACGGTTTGGCACAATTCTTTCTGTTGAAATTATCGCTACATTACCTTCAGCTCTAGCTTCTTCTATATGTTCTAATTCTTTGTCTTTAAGTCCAAATAATTTAGAAAAAGGCTTTTTCATCTCAATATACCTACTTTCGTTCATACATATTTCCCAGGAATTATTTTGTTATAGGTTCTTTGTTTGGTGTTCCTGGTTTTCTTGGATATTTCTTAGGTGTTTGTCTTAATTTATCTATCGTAATAATTTGTCTCATACTTTCTTCTAAAGGTAAAGTGAAGTCATATACTTCATTCACTTGACCACCTAGGACAGAAATAGCAAATTGTGCATCTTCTAACTCTTCATTGCCTTGTGCACCTTTTAGAGCTACAAATTGGCCACCTTTTTTAACTAAAGGTATGCAAAGTTCACTTAGTACTGATAATCTTGCGACTGCACGAGCTGTTACAAGATCAAAACTTTCACGATAACTACTTTTTCCAAATGTTTCAGCTCTATCATGAACAAAGTTTACTTTATCTAAGTCCAAGGCAGCTGCTAATTCATTTAAAAATTTAATTCGTTTATTTAATGAATCTACTATTGTAATTTGCAAATGCGGATAAATTATTTTTAATGGAATGCTTGGAAATCCTGCTCCTGCACCTACATCACATACAGACTCAATTTTATTGAAATCTATATAAAAGCTAGGTGAAACAGAATCAAAAAAGTGCTTCAAATAGACTTCTTCTTTTTCAGTCACTGCTGTTAAATTAATTTTTTCATTCCACTCTACTAGCGTTTCAAAATAAATTTCAAATTGCTTTAATTGTTTATCTGTAATTTCTATACCTGATTCTTTTAATGAATTAATAAATGTTTGTTCGTTCATCTATTTCACCTTCTGAATTTTACCTTGTTCAATATAAACAAGCAATATTGAAATGTCTGCAGGATTAACACCTGAAATACGTGAAGCTTGTGCAATATCTAATGGGTTTACTTCTTTAAGTTTTTGACGTGCTTCAGTAGCTAAACTGTTAATTGCATCATAATCTATATTTTCAGGTATTTTTTTATCTTCCATACGTTTCATTTTTTCAACTTGTGCTAATGATTTTTGGATGTAACCTTCGTATTTAGTTTGAATTTCAACTTGTTCTTGAACATCTGCACTAACTGGAGATTCTTCTTCTAAGATTTCCATAATAGCATCATAGTCCATTTCTGGTCTACGTAATAAATCTAATGCTAAAATACCATCTTTAAGTGCTGCGCCTCCACGACTTTCAATAACACTTTGTGTGTGTTCATTCGGTTTAATACGAATACCTTTTAATCTGTCTTGTTCTCCGCTGATCGCATCACGTTTTTGGTTAAATTTAGCATAACGTTCTTCAGAAATCATGCCTAATTCATAACCAATATCCGTTAGTCTTAAATCTGCATTGTCATGTCTTAATAATAGACGGTGTTCAGCACGTGAAGTTAATAAACGATAAGGCTCATTTGTACCTTTCGTCACTAAATCATCAATTAATACACCAATATATGCATCTGAACGACGTAAAACAACATCCTCTTTACCTTGTACTTTACCTGCAGCATTAATACCAGCCATTAATCCTTGACCAGCCGCTTCTTCATAACCTGAAGTACCATTAATTTGGCCTGCAGTGAATAAATTAGTTACAAGTTTCGTTTCTAATGTTGGCCATAATTGAGTTGGAACAATTGCATCATATTCAATTGCGTATCCTGCACGCATCATATCTGCTTTTTCAAGACCTGGGATTGTCTCTAACATTTTACGTTGAACGTCTTCCGGTAAGCTTGTAGATAAGCCTTGTACATAAACTTCTTGAGTTTGGCGTCCTTCTGGTTCTAAGAACAATTGATGTCTTGGTTTATCGTTAAATCTTACGAATTTGTCTTCAATTGAAGGACAATATCTTGGACCAGTTCCTTTAATCATACCTGAGTACATTGCAGATAAATGTAAATTATCATCAATAACTTTATGTGTATGTTCATTAGTATAAGTTAACCAACAAGGTAATTGATCTAAAATATATTCTGTCGTTTCATAACTAAATGCTCGTCCGACATCATCACCTGGTTGAATTTCAGTCTTGCTGTAATCTATAGTATTTCCATTTACACGTGGTGGTGTTCCAGTTTTGAAACGAACTATTTCAAAGCCTAATTCTTTCAAATGATCAGCTAATTTTAGTGATGGCATTTGATGATTTGGACCACTTGAATATTTTAAATTTCCTAAAATGATTTCGCCACGTAAGAACGTACCTGTAGTTAATACAACTGCATCAGCTTCATAAGTTGATCCAATAACCATTTCTACGCCTTTAATTTTATTATCTTCTATAATTAAACGTTCTACCATACCTTGCATAATATCAAGGTTAGGTTCGTCTTCTATCACTCGTTTCATTTCTTGTTGATATAACACTTTATCAGCTTGTGCACGCAATGCTCTAACAGCTGGACCTTTACCAGTGTTTAACATACGCATTTGAATATGTGTTCTATCAATTGTCTTAGCCATTTGACCACCAAGTGCATCGATTTCTCTCACTACTATACCTTTAGCTGGTCCACCTACTGATGGGTTACATGGCATAAATGCTACACTATCTAAATTGATTGTAAGCATAAGTGTTTTTGCGCCACGTCTAGCTGAAGCTAATCCTGCTTCTACCCCAGCATGCCCTGCTCCGACAACAATAACGTCATATTTTTGTGTCAAAATTTTTCCTCCTTTTTATTTTCCTAAACAGAATTGACTAAATAGTTGATCGATTAGCGAATCACTCGCCTCTTCACCTATTACTTCTCCTAGCAATTCCCAAGTTTTAATTAAATCAATTTGTACGATATCTATAGGTACGCCGTCTTCAGCTGACTGAATTGCATCATTAATTGAATTTTTCGCATCTTTTAAAAGTGCAATGTGCCTAGAATTAGAGACATATGTCATATCTTGAGACTGAACTTGTCCACCAAAGAATAGTTCTGAAATTTTTTGTTCAAGTTCTTCTATTCCTTGTTGTTCTATCATCGACGTTTGTACTAATGGATGGTCACCTATCATGTCTTTTAATTGATCCATGTCTAAGTTTTGTTCTAAGTCCATTTTATTTATTATAACAATAACATCTTCATCTTTAATGACATCAAATAATTGATAATCATTTTCTGTTAATGCCTCATTGTAATTAAGTACAAATAAAATTAAATCTGCTTCTGATAATGCTTTTCTAGATCTTTCGACACCGATTTTTTCTACTATATCTTCCGTTTCACGAATACCAGCTGTGTCTACAAGTCTTAGCGGTACACCACGAACATTAACATATTCTTCTAATACATCACGTGTAGTTCCTGCAACTTCAGTCACGATAGCTTTATTATCTTGAATTAAGTTATTAAGCATCGAACTTTTACCTACATTAGGCTTCCCTACTATTACTGTAGATAGACCTTCACGCATGATTTTTCCTTGTTGGCCAGTTCTTAATAATTGATCAATTTCATTCTCAATATGCCTAGATTCCTTTAAAAGGAATTGCGCAGTTGCTTCTTCGACATCATCATACTCTGGATAGTCTATATTTACTTCCACTTGTGCAAGGATTTCTAAAATAGATTGTCTTAGACCTTTAATTAGATTACTTAGACGCCCTTCCATCTGCCCTAAGGCTACCTTCGATGCGCGTTCCGTCTTAGATCTTATGAAATCCATGACCGCTTCTGCTTGTGATAAATCAATACGTCCGTGTAAAAATGCTCTCTTTGTGAATTCACCTGGTTCAGCCATTCTTGCACCATTTGATAAAGTTAATTCGAGTACACGATTAACAGTTACAAGACCACCATGACAGTTAATTTCAACGATATCTTCTCTTGTAAAAGTCTTAGGTGCTTTCATTACGGCTACCATTACTTCTTCAACAACTTCTTCTGAATCAGGATCAATAATATGACCATAATTTATTGTATGCGATGCTACTTCATTGAGTTGTTTCTTTCCTTTATAAATACGATCAGCAATATTTAAGGCATCCGGGCCACTTAATCGCACTATTGCTATTGCACCTTCACCCATAGGCGTTGAGATACTTGTAATTGTATCTAATTCCATGTTTTTCTCCTCCACCATTAGTAACTATTCTATTGATTGTAAATGGTTTTGTTCTATTTTTCGAATATATTGTTCGAAAAAATGCGGAGCGAGATCACTCACTCCGACTATTATCATTTATTCTTAATGACTAAATATCGATGTGGTTCTCTTCCTTCAGAGTACGTTTCGATATTTTCAATCTTACTAACTGCTTGATGCATTATTTTTCGTTCGAAATTTGGCATCGGCTCTAATTTAACGGGTTTCTTTGTCTGGATAGCCTTTTTAGCCATATTAATTGCCAACTGTTCTAAAGTTTCTTTACGCTTTTCTCTATAAGATTCTATATCTAATATAAGCGTATAATAACCTTTCACAAATTGATGCATATAATTTTGTCCTACAATTTGAAGCGCATTTAAAATTTGTCCACGCTTACCTATTATATAAGCAGCATTATTTGAAGTCATATTAATATAAATTGTATGAGACTTAACTTCATACGAACCATCTACATCAATATTCATTTCTCTTACTATTTTAAGTACATATTCTAATGTATCTTGTGCTACTTCATTTAATGAATCTTTTTTCTGATTACTGTGTTCATGTATATCTTCTTCTGACTGAATATCATTTTGAACATCATCATTACGCTCTTGAACCGTTTCTTCTTGCTGAGTATGAACATTATTTGATGATTCATCAACCTCTTCAAGTTGTTGATGACGATTTTTTAATGCTTCAATTGATTCAAACTGTTTAAGTTCTGGATCAATTACAGTTAATTCAATTTGTGCATCCTGTTTCATAAATCCAAAAATACCTTTTTTACCTTCTTTAATAACATCAATTCTTACTTGTTGTTCTTGAACATCCAAATCTTCTAAACCTTGTTGTAGTGCTTGTTCTACTGATTGTCCTTCATAGCGTGATTTAAGCATCCTGCAACCTCCTAGTAATATTTCAATACTTAAGGAATACGTTTATTAAAAACTTTAGCAATCTTCAATACATGCTCTAAACTCTTCTGTGTTTCAAGTACATCTAAATCAACAGCTTGGTTTCGAGCGATAACAATGATGTCTTTAGGAATAATATTTTCTTTATGATTCTTAAAACATTCTCTAATAGACCTTTTTATTCTATTTCTAGTAACAGCATTTCCTAATTTCTTTGAAACACTTATGCCTAATCTGAAATGTTCATTATCATTTTCTGCTGTATAAATAACAAACTGTCTATTAGCAACTGACTTACCTTTTTTATAAATTCTTTGAAAATCATTATTTCTCTTAATACGATAAGCCTTTTCCACAAACATCCACTCCACAATACATCACTTAATTATTGTTCATTATACAAAACAATTACATCAATTAAAACAAAAAAAAGACCACTGCTCTTCAGTGATCTTAAGCTGATAATACTTTTCTACCTTTACGACGACGGCGAGCTAATACTTTACGACCGTTTTTAGAACTCATGCGTGCACGGAAACCGTGTACTTTACTGTGTTTACGCTTATTTGGTTGATACGTACGTTTTACCATTTAAGAGCACCTCCATTATTTATTCGTTAGTATCTAATTTATAGTTAGATAATTGTTTGTATGATATTCATTTATATATATCAGATCAGAAGATTAGTTTCAAAATTATTTATACCATACATGTGATTTGTCACAATTTCAATAACTACTAAACTATAACAAAACAGTTTTTAAAAATCAAGAAGAAATTTATCGTAATCAAAAAATCGAGTTATCCACTTATTCACAATGCATCACAAACATTTTGTGGATAATCATATAACTATTTTTTCTTATTCACAGCATAATATTATCTTTCTGCACATATTCACATGTATTTGACAACTTGTTTTGTTTAAAAGTATAATTGTGTGGATAAGTTATACAAAGTATTGATACTACTATGATTACTACATGAAAATATTAGTGTAAAGATTGTGGACAAGAGAATTATAAAGTTGAGTTATCCACCGTTTGTGTGTAAGTTGTGGATAATTATTCACACCTTGTGGTTTTCTTTATCAACAGTCTTATTTTATGTGTATAACTCAATAAATTTAAATTAGAAAGAGGACTTTTATGAATTCAAAAGAAGAAATCTGGGAGCAAGTGTTATCCATTGCTGAAGATCAAATCGCTTCTGCTGGTTATAATACTTGGTTCAAAGGCACTTACTTACATCAAATAGATAGTAATCGTGCAATAATCGTTGCACAAAGTCCTTTTGTTGCTGAGTGGTTAACCAATAAATATCATGAACATGTCATTAATTTCATCTATGATGTCATTGGCGACAAAGTTCAAGTTAAATTTATTTCAGAAGAAGATTTGCAAAGTGAAGATTTCGCTGTGCAACCGAAAAAATCAAAAGAAATCGAAGAGCATGAAGAAGTAATAAACAGCCAACTTAATAGTAACAACACGTTTGATACATTTGTTATTGGACCTGGTAACCAGTTTCCACACGCTGCTTCACTAGCTGTTGCTGAAGAACCAGCCAATGCTTATAATCCACTGTTTATATATGGTGGTGTTGGTTTAGGTAAGACACATTTAATGCATGCGATTGGTCACTACGTACTTGAACAGAATCCAAATGCAAATGTACTATATACATCTAGTGAAAAATTTACAAATGAATTTATTAAGTCTATAAGAAAAAATGATACTGAAAGCTTTAGAGACAAGTATCGTAATATAGATGTTCTACTAATAGACGATATTCAATTCATTCAAAAGAAAGAACAAACTCAAGAAGAATTTTTCCACACATTTAATGATTTACACCAAAATAAAAAGCAAATTGTTATCTCAAGTGATCGTCCACCTAAAGAAATTCCTACTTTAGAAGATCGTTTAAGAACACGCTTTGAATGGGGTTTAATTGTAGATATTACACCGCCTGATTTTGAAACACGAATGGCTATTCTACAAAAGAAAATTGAAGAAGAAAACTTAGATTTACCGGTAGAAGCTCTGACTTATATTGCAAATTCAATTCAATCTAATATTCGTGAATTAGAAGGTGCTTTAACAAGAGTGTTAGCCTATTCTAAACTTAGAAATAAGCCAATTAATACTGATTTAGTAGCAGAAGCACTTAAAGATATTATTTCTACACCTAGATCAACCAAAATTACTATTCAAGACATTCAGCAAATAGTTGGTAAAATGTATAATATCCGTATAGAAGACTTTGCTGCCAAAAAACGTACAAAATCTATTGCATATCCTAGACAAATTGCGATGTATCTTTCTCGCGAACTTACAGATTTCTCATTACCAAAAATTGGTGAAGAGTTTGGTGGTCGAGATCATACAACAGTAATTCATGCACATGAAAAGATTAAAAAAGATTTAGTAAACAATCCAGAACTCAAATCTGATTTAGAACAACTAGAAAAACAAATCCGTGGATAATGTGGATAAGTTGTGCACAGCCATACACAGTTTATTAACATGTGAATAACTTTTGTATCACGTTTTTAAACCACTTATCCACCAATCCACAGCCCCTATGACTATTACTATGATTTTAAAAGATATATAATTAAATATATAACGACTGGAAGGAGTTTTATAAGTTATGAAATTTACTATTCAACGAGATTACTTTCTTAATCAATTGAATGACACATTAAAAGCAATTTCACCAAGAACAACATTACCAATACTTACAGGTATAAAAATCGATGCTACCGATAGAGGCATCATATTAACAGGATCAGACTCTGAGATATCGATAGAAATAACAATAAATCAAAATATTGATGGTGAAAAAATTGTAGATATTGAAGAAAAAGGTTCTGTAGTACTTCCAGGACGTTTCTTTGTAGATATCGTTAAAAAATTACCAGGTAAAACAGTTAATCTATCAACAAACGATCAATTCAAAACACTTATCACTTCAGGACATTCAGAATTTAACGTTAGTGGTTTAGATCCAGATCAATATCCTTTATTGCCACAAGTATCCGAAGATGATGCAATCAAATTACCAATCAAGGTATTAAAAAATATAATCGCGCAAACAAACTTTGCAGTGTCCACGTCAGAAACACGCCCAGTGTTAACAGGTGTAAACTGGTTGATACAAAATAATGAATTAACCTGTACTGCAACAGATTCACACAGACTTGCATTAAGAAAATTAAAACTTGAAGATGAAGAAATAGAAGACAAAAATGTTATTATTCCAGGTAAAGCTTTATCTGAATTAAATAAAATAGTTTCTGATTCTGAAGAAGATATCAATATATTCTTTGCAAGCAACCAAGTTTTATTCAAAGTAGGTCATATAAACTTTATTTCACGTTTGCTTGAAGGCAATTATCCAGATACGACAAGATTATTCCCTGAAAACTATGAAACTAAATTAACTTTAGATAATAGTGAGTTCTATCACGCTATTGATCGTGCATCATTATTAGCACGTGAAGGTGGAAATAATGTTATTAAATTATCAACTGATGTAGATAAATTAGAATTATCATCAACTTCACCAGAAATTGGTACTGTAAAAGAAGATGTGTCTACAGATAATGTTGAAGGTGAATCGTTAAAGATTTCGTTCAACTCTAAATATATGATGGATGCATTAAAAGCAATTGATAATGATGAAGTACAAGTAGAATTTTTTGGAACGATGAGACCATTTATTCTTAAACCAAAAGATGATGAAACATTAATTCAACTAATTTTACCGATTAGAACATACTAATAATTTTTTTAAGAAACTCGCTGTAATTAGTGAGTTTCTTATTTTTTTGTCGTTAATTGTCAAGTAAACTTGACATAGAGTACTAAATATTTTATTGTAAAGTTAACTTGACAGGAAGTGATGAATTGAAAAATAAAGTTTATGAATATCGAACGAGTAGAAAAATGACTCAAAGTGAATTATCTCGATTGGTCAATGTGTCGAGACAAACGATTAATTCTATTGAGCGTTATAAATTTAATCCGACATTAGTATTAGCACATAAGCTTTCTCAAGTATTTGAAATTTCCATTGATGAATTATTTATTTTTGAAAATGATGAAAATATAGACATTTCAGAAATAAAATCCAACAAAAAGGAGTAAAAGTTATGACATTACTAATTAAAAATGTTTCTAAAAAATTTAATGACTTTGTAGCTGTACATGATGTTAATTTGGAAGTTCCAAAAGGGACAATGTATGGATTTTTAGGTGGAAATGGTGCAGGTAAAACAACTACTTTCCGTATGATTCTAGGTTTATTACCTAAAACAACTGGTGTCGTTTCTTTTGATGACAAACCGATTGATTATTCTATGACTAATACAGTTGGTTATTTGCCTGAAGAAAGAGGTCTACACCCGAAACTTAAAGTTTGGGAGCAAGTGCAATATTTAGCAGAATTAAAAGGTATGAGAAAAAAAGACATCGAAAAAGAGCTAGATTATTGGTTGAAAAGATTTGATGCATTTGAAAATAAAGAAAAAAAGATCGAAGCATTATCAAAAGGTAATCAGCAAAAAGTTCAATTAATCGCAGCTATTATTCATAAGCCAGAATTACTAATTCTTGATGAACCATTTAGTGGTCTAGATCCTGTAAATGTTGAATTACTTAAGTCGGCAGTTAAAGATCTTAAAGACCAAGGCACAACGATTATATTTAGTTCTCACAGAATGGAGCATGTTGAAGAACTTTGTGATTACATTTGCATTATGAGTAAAGGGAAAGCGATTGTCTCAGGTTCTATAGACAAAGTTAAAGATGATTTCGGAAAGAAAGATATTTTCATTGAAGGTGCTCATAATTTTGAATTTTTAAAAGAATTTGAAGGTGTCGAAGATTTCAAAGAGACTAAAAAAGGCGTTAAAATCACAATTTCTGATGAAACATACGCAGAAAATATATATCAAAGTGTTACTAAATTAGGATATCTTAAACGATTCCAAGTTGCTGAACCATCACTAAACGATATATTTATTGCTAAGGTGGGTGAGAAACATGAATAAATTTTGGACAACATTTAATTTAACGTATATGCAAAAAGTGAAAAGTAAATCTTTTATCATAATGACAGCGATTTTTATGATTTTTGTATTTGCATTAAGTAATGTCGATAAAATTATTGATTTCTTCGACAACGATAGTAAAACAGTAGCGATTCAATCAGATAACGATATGATTTATAAAGTACTGGAAAAACAATATAAACAAAATGATGATATAGAAAAAGTCGAAAAAGTAACTCTTGAAAAAGGTAAGAAGGGCGTTAAAGATGAAAAGTATAAACGTCTTATTGAAGTTAAGGTAAAAGGTGAAAAAGTAGACGGTAAGATTTACGAAAAAGGTAATGTTAGTGAAAGCGAAAAAATGACTTTGCAATCAACACTTAGCCAAATGCAATCATCATTAACAGCTCAAAAATTAAATTTATCAGAAGATGATTTAAAAACATTGAATACACCTAGTGATGTAAAAACAGAAGAAATTAAATCTGACAAAGATAAACAATCGAGTGATGTTAACCCGAAAGTTCAAGCGTTAAATTCAGCTGTTGTTTATATCATCATCTTCTTATCATTCTTTATAACTATAAATTATGCTAACCAAATAGGTTCAGAGATTGCGACTGAGAAGACTACTCGCGTAATTGAAATGATTGTAACGAGTGTGAAGCCTTCAGTACACGTTACAGCTAAGATATTAGCTATTATATCTGTCGCATTCACTCAAATATTCTTTATTGTTCTTGCAATCGTAATTAGTATCTTTGCATTTGATTTAAAAGGTCTATTCGAGTCAGCTGGTGTTGAATATGGTCCTGAGACAACTAGAATCATCGTATATGGAGCTATATTCTTAATTTTAGGGGTGATATCCTATATTTCATTAGCGGCTATTCTAGGGGCATTAACGAGCCGTATAGAAGATCTTGCTCAATCTATGATGCCTGTCACATTTATATCATTAGGCGCTTTCTATATTGCAATATTCAGCATATCTAATCCTGATACAATGCTTGTTAAAATAACGAGCTTCATTCCAATGCTATCGCCAATGGTAATGTTGCTAAGAACAACTTCTGAAAGCACACCTGAATGGCACTTAATTTTAGGAATTGTGATTTCAATCGTTACTTGCATTATTTTACTTTTATTCGCAGCTAGAACATATCGAGGCAGTGTACTTACGTATGAAAAAGGTATTATTAAAAATCTAAAGAATGCATTAAATATTACTAAATAACTTTAAAAACCATATAAAAAGCCAATTTGTCACAAAACCTTAATGAATTTTTAGTGAATAATATAGAATTTCTTTGTATGATAGTATAAAATTTATATTATCAACATAAGAGATTGAGGGGTAAATATGGCGAATAAAAATAGTAATAGTAATATTATGTTTCTGATGATAGCAATACTTGTAGTGGTAGTAGGTATTGTATTACTAGTTGTGTTTGGTGGAAGCGGCAGTGACAATAAAGAAGAAAGTCTATTTGATAGAACTGTTAAAGCAACAGATTTATCAAAAGATACAAAAGATAATCCAACACAGAAAAAAGATAAAGCTAAAGTTCAAATTATTGAATTTGGAGACTTTAAATGTCCAGCATGTAAAGCATTCGAAACAAACTACATGGATCAAATAGAAAAAGACTATATCGATAAAGATAAAGTTGAATATAGATTCGTTAATGCACCATTTCATGGTGAAGGTTCAGAATTAGGAGGTGCTTCAGCACACGCTGTGTATAAAGTAGCACCAGATGCATATTGGGATTATCATAGAGCATTATTTGAAGCTCAACCAGATGATCATAATGCTGAAACTGATGACGAATGGTTAGATTTGAAGGTAGTTAAAAAAGCAGTAGATGGTTTAGATATTGATCAAAGTAAAAAAGATCAAATCATGAAACTAGTAGAAGATAGAAATTCAGAATCGTATAAACAAATGAAGAATGATTCAGACTTAACAAATAAATATGATGTAGATATCACACCTACAGTTGTCATAGATGGTAAAGTGTTGTCAGACCCAATGGATTATGACAAAGTATCTAAAGCAATCGATCAAGCAATCGAAAAGAAAAATAAATAAAAATAGGTGATATATTTGAAGCAGCAATATGCACTATTTATTTCCTGGGTTATAGCTTTATTAGCTATGTTAGGTAGTTTATATTTCAGTGAAATACAAGGATTTATACCATGTACGCTTTGTTGGTATCAAAGAATATGTATGTATCCTTTAGTCATTATTTTAGGAATCGGATCGTTCCAAAACGATTATAGCGTTAAGAAAATAGCACTTCCATTTTCAATAATTGGACTATTAATCTCAACATGGCACTACTTAGAACAAAAAGTACCTGGCTTTGCTGAAATTAAACCATGTACACAAGGTGTTCCGTGTTCATCAGAATATATAAATATATTTGGATTCATAACAATACCGTTTTTAGCAGGAATAGCATTCTTATCAATCAGCTTGTTATTAATATTCTCTAAAAAAGATAAAGAAATTTAATGACGTAAGTCCAGACATATTTCTATTATCAAAAATATCCCAATCCGTTAAAATTTAATTTCGGATCGGGATATTTTTTTAGTTTGAATATAAATTTTTTGAAGATTTATTTATCTTAAAATGAATTGTACATAAAACATGATTTTTTAGTAAAAAAAAGGTATAATATAGAGATGACTAATTAAGATTGGAGTGAAGATAGTGGTACAAGATATCTCAGTTGAAGACGATATAACTTTAGGTCAATTCCTAAAAAATGAAGGCGTCATTGGAACGGGTGGTCAAGCTAAATGGTTCCTCCAAGATGAAGAAGTATTAATAAATGGTGAACGTGAGATTCGTCGTGGAAAAAAATTACATGATGGTGACTTAATTGAAATTCCTTCAGAGGGCAAATTTCGTATTAACCATCAAAGTGAATAAATTATGATACTACAAAAGCTTACTTTAACTAATTACAGAAATTATGATAAATGCACACTTCAATTTAATCCAAATGTGAATATTTTGATCGGTGAGAACGCTCAAGGTAAGACGAATTTATTAGAATCTATTTATACTTTGGCATTAGCTAAAAGTCATAGGACTTCAAATGACAAAGAACTCATACAGTTTGGTGAAGAGTATGGTAAAATAGAAGGTGAACTAAGTTATCGCCATGGATCGATGCCTATTTCTTTAATCATTACGAAAAAAGGCAAAAAGGCGAAAGTCAATCATCTAGAACAGAGTCGTTTAACGCAATATATTGGCCATTTAAATGTGGTATTGTTCGCACCAGAAGATTTAAATATTGTAAAGGGTAGCCCGCAAATCAGACGACGTTTTATTGATATGGAACTCGGTCAGATGTCTGCGGTCTATTTAAATCATTTATCTAATTATCAGAGATTACTTAAACAAAAAAATCATTACCTCAAAATGTTACAAATTGGGAGAATGAAAGATCGAACAATGTTAGAAGTATTCAACGATCAATTTTCAGAAGCGGCAGCAAATGTGACTTTGAAACGTGCACACTTTATTAGTGAATTAGAAAAGATTGCAGAAGTGATTCATCAAGGTATAACGAGTGATAAGGAAAGTTTAATGGTTCATTACGAACCTAACATTAAGCTTGCTGAAACACATCACAATGTAGCTGATTTAAAGAATGCTTTTTGTGAGTTGCTTAATGAATCTATGGATAAAGAGATTGAGCGTGGAAGTGCAAGGTTTGGACCACATAGAGACGACATTAGTTTTCATGTTAATGATATGAATGTACAGATTTATGGTTCACAAGGACAGCAACGTACAACAGCATTATCTATAAAGCTTGCAGAGATTGAGTTAATTAATCAAGTTGTTGGAGAATATCCAATTTTATTATTAGATGATGTGTTGAGTGAACTTGATGATAAACGACAAACCCATTTATTAAGTACAATTCAAGAAAAGGTTCAAACTTTTGTTACGACAACATCTGTTGATGGAATTGAACATGAGATTATGAAAGATGCCAAGGTATTTAATGTATCTAAAGGCAACATTATTGAGTAGATGAAAGTGAAGGTGGAAATACGTGTCAGAACAAAATAACGGTACAAGTTATGGTGCAGATCAGATACAAGTATTAGAAGGTTTAGAGGCAGTCCGTAAACGCCCTGGTATGTATATTGGTTCTACAGCTGCAAGAGGTTTACATCATCTAGTTTGGGAAATTGTTGATAATAGTATTGACGAAGCTTTAGCTGGGTATGCAGATCATGTAGAACTTGTGATTGAAAAAGATAATTGGATTAAAGTAACGGATAACGGTAGAGGAATACCTGTAGATATTCAAGAGAAAATGGGTCGTCCTGCTGTAGAAGTTATATTAACCGTTCTACATGCTGGTGGTAAATTTGGCGGTGGCGGATACAAAGTATCTGGTGGTCTACATGGTGTAGGTTCATCTGTCGTAAACGCACTATCTTCTGAACTAGAAGTTTACGTTCACCTTAATAATAAAATATATCATCAAGCATACGAAAGAGGCGTACCAGCATTTGATTTAAAAGTCATTGGCGAAACAGAACATACAGGTACGACTATTCGTTTTAAAGCAGACAGTGAAATCTTCACTGAAACAACTGAATACGACTATGAAACATTACAAAAGCGTATACGTGAATTAGCATTTTTAAATAAAGGTATTCAAATTTCATTGAAAGATGAAAGAGACGAAGAGAATATTCAAGAAGATTCTTACCATTACGAAGGTGGTATTAAATCTTACGTTGAAATGTTAAATAAATCTAAAGATGTATTATATGATGAGCCAATTTATATTCACGATTCAAAAGAAGATGTAGAAGTTGAAATTGCAATTCAATATAACGGTGGTTTTGCTACAACATTACTTACGTATGCCAATAACATTCATACTTATGAAGGTGGTACACATGAGGATGGATTTAAACGTGCTTTAACACGTGTGATTAATAGCTACGGACTGAAGAACAAACTTCTTAAAGAAAACGAAGAAAAGCTTTCTGGTGAAGATGTGCGTGAAGGTATGACAGCTGTTGTATCTATCAAACATAGTGATCCTCAGTTCGAAGGTCAAACTAAGACTAAATTAGGTAATTCAGAAGTACGTCAAATTGTTGATAAACTTTTCTCTGAACTATTTGAAAGATTCTTATTAGAAAATCCAAACGTAGCAAGAATTATTGTTGATAAAGGTGTTATGGCATCTAGAGCTCGTCTTGCTGCTAAGAAAGCAAGAGAAGTAACGAGACGTAAATCAGCTTTAGAAGTTTCAAGTTTACCGGGTAAACTTGCTGACTGTTCAAGTAAGAAGCCTGACGAATGTGAATTATATATCGTTGAGGGTGACTCTGCTGGTGGGTCTGCGAAATTAGGTAGAGACTCTAGAACACAAGCCATCTTACCTTTACGTGGTAAAATTTTGAATGTTGAAAAAGCACGTCTAGATAGAATTCTTGGCAACAATGAAATCCGTGCAATGATTACGGGTCTTGGTACAGGTATTGGTGGGGAATTTGATATTAGTAAAGCTAGATATCATAAACTAGTTATTATGACAGATGCTGACGTTGATGGTGCTCATATTAGAACGTTATTATTAACATTCTTCTATAGATTTATGAGACCACTTATTGAAGCGGGATATGTGTATATTGCACAACCACCTTTATATAAAGTCGAACAAGGTAAGAAAAAATATTACGTATTTAACGATAGAGAATTAGATAAATTAAAAGAAGAACTTAGCTCAACACCAAAATTATCTATAGCACGTTATAAAGGTCTTGGAGAGATGAATGCTGATCAATTGTGGGATACAACAATGAATCCTGAACATCGTTCAATGCTTCAAGTAACACTAACTGATGCGATAGAAGCTGACGAAACTTTTGAAATGCTTATGGGAGATGTTGTTGAGTTTCGTCGTCAATTTATTGAAGAAAATGCCGAATACGCAACGTTAGATATATAAAGCATCATTTACGATTTAAGGAGGATATGATTAATGGCTGAAATACCACAATCAAGAGTTAGTGAACGTAACATCAGTAAAGAAATGAAAGAATCATTTTTAGATTATGCAATGAGCGTAATTGTATCTCGTGCTTTACCAGATGTTAGAGACGGTTTGAAACCAGTTCATAGACGTATTTTATATGGTATGAATGATCAAGGTATGACTTCAGATAAACCATACAAAAAATCTGCACGTATTGTTGGTGACGTAATGGGTAAGTATCACCCTCATGGTGACTCATCTATTTATGAAGCAATGGTACGTATGGCACAAGACTTTAGTTATAGATATCCATTAGTAGATGGCCAAGGTAACTTTGGTTCTATGGATGGTGATGGTGCTGCTGCAATGCGTTATACTGAAGCACGTATGTCTAAAATTACAGGCGAATTATTGAGAGATATAAACAAAGATACAATTGATTTTCAAGATAACTATGATGGTAATGAAAGAGAGCCAGTAGTCTTACCTGCAAGATTTCCTAACTTATTAGTAAATGGTACTTCAGGTATAGCTGTTGGTATGGCTACAAACATTCCACCACATAACTTAAATGAGGTCATTGACGGAGTATTGGCATTAAGTCATAATCCAGAAATTACAACGAATGAGTTAATGGATATCGTTCAAGGTCCTGATTTTCCAACTTCTGGTTTAATTATGGGAAGAAGCGGAATTAGACGCGCTTATGAAACAGGTCGTGGTTCCATCATAATGAGAGCTCGTTCTGAAATAGAAGTTATGAAGAACGGGAAAGAGCGTATCGTAGTAAGTGAAATTCCTTACCAAGTTAACAAAGCAAGATTAATTGAAAAAATTGCTGAGTTAGCACGTGATAAGAAAATCGAAGGTATTACAGACTTAAGAGATGAAACAAGCTTAAAAGTCGGCGTTCGTATCGTTATTGAAGTAAGAAAAGATGCTAATGCGAATGTTATTTTAAATAATTTATATAAACAAACGCCATTACAAACTTCATTTGGTGTAAATATGATTGCTTTAGTAAACGGTAAGCCTAAATTATTAGGATTACGTCCAGTACTATTCCACTACTTAGAACATCAAAAAGAAGTCGTAACAAGACGTACTAAATATAACCTTAAAAAAGCACAAGATAGAGCACATATTCTTGAAGGTTTAAGAATTGCGTTAGACCATATCGATGAAATCATTGCATTAATTCGTGAGTCACAAAGTGATTCAGAAGCTATGGATGGATTACAAAATCGCTTTAATTTATCAGAAAGACAAGCACAAGCGATATTAGATATGCGTTTACGTCGATTAACTGGATTAGAACGTGGCAAAATCGAAAATGAATATCAAGAGTTACTTAAACTGATAGAAGAGTTAATAGAGATTCTTAAAGATGAAGAAAAGTTACTTGAAATCATTAGAGAAGAGATTATTGAAATAAGAGATAAATATGGCGACAAACGTCGTACTGAAATTACTGCAGCCGGTCTTGATCAAATAGAAGATGAAGACTTAATTCCTGAAGAACAAATTGTTATTTCATTAAGTCATAATAACTATATTAAACGATTACCAGTTTCTACATATCGCTCTCAAAATAGAGGTGGTCGTGGTGTACAAGGTATGAATACTATAGAAGACGACTTTGTTAGTCAGTTAGTAACATTAAGTACGCACGATAATGTCTTATTCTTTACGAATAAAGGCCGTGTATACAAACTTAAAGGCTATGAAATTCCAGAGATGTCTAGACAGTCTAAAGGGTTACCAATTGTGAATGCTTTAGAAATAGATAAAGATGAAATGATTAGTACAATGATAGCAGTCAAAGATCTATCAAGTGAAGAAGACTTCTTAGTATTTGCTACTAAACATGGTACTGTTAAACGATCTAAACTATCTAATTTCTCTCGTATAAATAAAAATGGTAAAATCGCAATCAACTTTAAAGAAGGCGATGAACTTATAGCGGTTAGACTGACGGACGGTACTAAAGAAATTATTATTGGTACTAAACATGCTTCATTAATTAGATTTGATGAAACTAAGTTACGTCCATTAGGTAGAACAGCAGCGGGTGTAAGAGGTATTTCATTACGAGATGGTGACGAAGTAATAGGACTAGACATCACAGATGAAGAACAACAAGATGAAATCCTGATCGTAACTGAAAATGGTTATGGTAAACGTACATCAGCAGACCAATACCGTATCTCTAATAGAGGTGGTAAAGGTATTAAGACTGCTACCTTAAATGAGAAAAATGGTGATCTCGTTTGTATCACAACAGTTGCAGGTGATGAAGACTTGATGATCGTTACAAACTCAGGCGTAATCATAAGACTTCATGTCTCAGATATTTCTCAAAACGGACGAAGCGCTCAAGGTGTTAGATTAATCCGTTTAGGCGATAACCAACACGTTGCAACAGTTGCAAAAGTTGAACCAGACGAAGAAGAAATAGCAGAAACTCCAGTAGAAGGTGTATCAGAAGAAACGGTAGATACAGAAGTTACTGAAGAAGAGAATGAAGGTAAAGAAGATTTAAGAGAAGACTTCATTGAACGAGTAAATGAAGATATCGAAGAACAAGATAACGACGAAGAATAATATATAATAATGATAAAAGGCTGAGACAATTAACTTGTCTCAGCCTCTTTTTGCATTTAAATATAGAATTTATGGTCTGTTTCTAAGACTCAAATGATTTCATAGCATATGGGATTTCATCTATAAGTTTGGATGGTGGGACGATATACATGTCTTTAGCTAATTTTTCACCGATATAGCTGTGTATATAACACGCATTTATAACCGCTTCTTCTAAATCAAATTGTCCTACGAAACTTGTGATCATGCCTGCTAATGTATCTCCCATTCCACCTGTAGCCATAGCTGGGGTACCGATTGATAATTTATATTCATGGTCTTTAAAGAACAACTCTGTACCATGCTTTTTTAATACTACAGTCGCATTCAAAGCTTCGACTGCTTCTTTATTTTTTTCATATGTTTGTTCTTCTATAGGAATATTGCTCAGTCTTTCCCATTCTTTTTGATGAGGAGTGAAGATAATTTCACATTCTGGTAAAGTATGCTTTAATTTACTCAAAATTGTAATAGCATCTCCATCAATAATTAAAGTTTGGTGTGGCTGAATATTTTGGAATAGAAATGTTAATGTATTATTCCCTTTAAAATCTAAACCGAGTCCTGGACCAATTAAAATACAGTCCGATAGTTCGATTAATTTAGATAGCTTTTTTAAATCAGTTATATCTGAAACCATTGCTTCAGGACAACGTGAATGTAAAGCAGCAAAGTTTGATGAATGTGTGGAAACTGTGATAAGACCACTACCACTAAATACACAAGCTCTTGCAGCTAACATAATTGCGCCACCTAAATTAGCGTTACCACCGATTAATAATATCCTACCATAATCCCCTTTGTGAGACTCTTGTTCTCTTTTTGGAATTGTGACAGATGAAATTGTCTTCATATTAACCCACCTTCAAATAATTGTACGACTTATTATGCCACTTAAAGTTGAAATTGAACAGTGTAATTTCTAAAACATTACAAAGAAATCACTTTAACAAGCTAATATATTAATCAATCACTGAATTACGGATGTATTAAAAACTATTGTCATAAAAATTTTGAAAGCGTATACTAAATATAAATATAGACATTAGATATTAGACGAGATAGGAGCTTCTACATGACTGAACAGATATCGATTGGAAAGTACGCTACATTATTAACTATTACAGATGAGCAGACTGCTAAACAGCTGATGCCTCAGTGTAAAGAAATGCAATTTTTAGTAGGCAAAATTGGAACAATGTCGTTGAACAAAATTATTGCATCGGTTGAAACAGCGGCTAGAAGAGAAGGTATTATTTCAGAAAGTCATTATAGAGAAACTCATGCTTTATATCATGCAATTTTAGAAGCAGTTAATGGTATAACGAGAGGTGAATTATCTATAGGTGAAATCATGCGAACAGTTGGCTTAAGATTTGCTATTGTACGTGGTTATCCATATAAAGATGTTGGAGAAGGTGAATGGATAGCAGTTAGCTTATACGGTACAATTGGTGCACCTATCAAAGGTAAAGAACATGAAACAATCGGATTAGGTATAAATCATATATAGACATAGAAACACCTACTAGACATTAGCTATAAGAAAGGTGCAACAAATGGTTATTTGTTGTATTTTTTTGTGTCCTGAAAAAGGAGTGTTTTAAATGGCTTTAGTACTAAATGGTAAAGATTTAACAATTCAAGATATTAAAGAATTTTTAAAAGAAAATGGTCAAATTACGATTTCAGAAGAAGCATTAGTAAATGTTAGAAAAAGTCGTGAAACAGTTGAAAGAATCATTAAAAATAAAGAAACGATCTATGGTATCACAACTGGATTTGGATTGTTTAGTGATGTATTAATAGAAAAAGAAAAATATAACGATTTACAAGTAAACTTAATTCGTTCACATTCATGTGGTATTGGTAAAGCATTTCCTAACGATGTGTCATTAGTCATGATGGTCTTAAGGCTAAACACAATGTTAAAGGGACACTCTGGTGTTACAGAATCACTCGTGGAATTACTTGTAGAATTTATCAATCGAAGAATTATACCTGTTATACCAGAGCAAGGTTCACTAGGTGCTTCTGGAGATTTAGCGCCGTTATCTCACTTAGCATTGGCATTGATTGGTGAAGGAGATGTTCAATACGAAGGTGTAACGCGTAATGCGAAAGAAGTGTTACATGAAGTTGGACTAGAACCTCATTCATTACAAGCTAAAGAAGGATTAGCACTTATTAATGGGACACAAGCAATGACATCACAAGGGGTAATTGCTTATATAGAAGCAGAAAATATTGCTTACAATGCTGAATGGATTTCTTCATTAACACATCAAGCACTTAACGGTATTGTAGATGCTTATGATGAACATGTGCATATTGTGAGAAATTTTGAAGAACAAGTTGAAGTAGCCGAAAGAATGAGAGACTGGTTGGAAGGATCTAAGTTAACAACCCGTCAAGGTGAAGTTCGCGTCCAAGATGCTTATACATTAAGATGTATTCCACAAATTCATGGGGCAAGCTTCCAAGTACTTAATTACGTAAAAGAAAAATTAGAACTAGAAATGAATGCAGCAAACGACAATCCTCTTATCTTTGATAATGATGATGAAACACTTGTTATTTCAGGTGGTAACTTCCATGGTCAACCAATTGCATTTGCAGTCGATTTCTTAAAAATTGGTGTTGCAGAGTTAGCTAATGTATCAGAAAGAAGACTTGAGAGACTTGTAAACCCTCAGTTGAATGGTGGTCTACCAGCCTTCTTAAGTCCAGAACCAGGATTACAAAGTGGCGCGATGATTATGCAATATGCAGCTGCTTCATTAGTATCAGAAAATAAAACATTAGCTCACCCAGCAAGTGTAGATTCAATTCCTTCTTCAGCAAATCAAGAAGATCATGTTTCTATGGGGACTATTGGAGCAAGACATGCTTATCAAATCATTCAGAATGTAAGAAGAGTGATTTCTATAGAGTGCATCATTGCATTACAAGCTGTAGAAATCAAAGGTGTGGATAAATTATCACCTAAGACAAAAGCGAAATACGACGAACTAAGAGCAGTCGTTCCTTCCATCACACACGATAGAGTATTCCATCATGATATAGAAAAAGTTTGTGAATATTTAAGATAATTATTGAACAAACAAAGGGGTGTTATGGTGAATAATCAGAAATTAGACAACAAAGGTAAGGATATGTGGAGATTTTATGTATTTAGCTTATTAGGAATTGTGTTGTTCTTTATACCGATGGAGATTGGTGGACAGAGTACGATTTTAGTCGATCATATACATCTAGGTATACGCAGTTTACTTGGTGATTTTATGGCTTATTATGCACTCATCATTATTTTAATAGGTGCGATATTACCAATTGTACGTATGGACTTTAAGAAATCTATAACTGACTTTATATTAGTATTGTTTAAAGTTATGGGAGCAGTAATTGGGTGTATGTATGTCTTTAAGGTAGGACCACAATTACTCTTTAAACCGGATTATGGGCCGTTTCTTTTTGATAAATTAATGTTACCACTTAGTGTACTTATACCTGTTGGTGCAATTGCTTTATCATTCTTAGTTGGTTATGGACTATTAGAATTTATCGGTGTGCTGATGCAACCAATTATGAGACCAATATTTAAGACGCCTGGTAAGTCTGCCGTCGATGCAGTTGCTTCATTTGTAGGAAGTTATTCTTTAGGATTACTCATTACAAATAGAGTTTATAAAGACGGAATGTATAACAAAAAAGAAGCGGTTATTATTGCAACTGGATTTTCAACTGTATCGGCTACATTTATGGTTATCGTAGCTAATACTTTAGATTTAATGAGTATGTGGAATTTATTCTTCTGGAGTACATTGGTTATTACTTTTATTGTAACGGCAATTTCTGCACACTTACCACCAATTTCAGGTGAGTCAGAATCTTATTATAATAATCAAGAAGGTCAAAAAGAAGTTAAAGTTAAAGGCAATTATTTTAAGGCAGCTTACAGAGAAGCAAAGCTTCAATCACATCAATCATTAACATTATTTAAAAACATCATGGCAAATTTAAAAGATGGTATAGAAATGACAATGGCAATATTACCTTCAATCTTATCAATTGGATTTTTAGGATTAGTGTTAGCTAATTTTACGCCTATTATTGACTGGTTAAGTTATATATTCTATCCGTTTATATATCTGTTCCCAATCGATGATAAAGCATTATTAGCAAAAGCTTCTACAATATCAATCATAGAAATGTTCTTACCATCATTACTTGTTGTGAAAGCAGCGATAGAAGTTAAGTTTGTTACAGCTATTACAAGTATCTCAGCAATTATATTCTTCTCTGCTTTGGTACCTTGTATTTTGGCAACAGATATCAAAATTCCAATTTGGAAATTGGTAGTAATTTGGTTTATTCGTGTCGCACTCACATTATTAATTGCGATACCGTTCAGTTTATTAATTTTTTAGAAAAGGGGAAATGACAAATGTCTAGAGAAATTAAAGCTAAAAAAGGTTTAGAAATTGAATGTAAAGGTTGGGAACAAGAAGCGGTACTTAGAATGTTATATAACAACCTTGATCCTGAAGTGGCAGAACATCCAGAGAAATTAGTTGTGTATGGTGGTATTGGTAAAGCGGCTCGTAACTGGGAAAGCTTTGATGCGATTGTTGAAACGTTAAGAAGATTAGAAAGCGATGAAACAATGCTTGTACAATCAGGTAAGCCAGTAGCTGTATTCAAAACTCATGAAGAAGCACCAAGAGTATTATTATCAAACTCTGTACTTGTACCTAAATGGGCAAATTGGGAACATTTCCATGAATTAGATAAAAAAGGGCTTATGATGTATGGTCAAATGACTGCAGGTAGTTGGATTTATATCGGTTCTCAAGGTATCGTTCAAGGTACTTTTGAAACATTTGCAGAACTTGCAAATCAACATTTTGGTGGTTCATTAAAAGGTACAATCACTTTAACTGCTGGATTAGGTGGAATGGGCGGTGCTCAACCATTAGCAGTAACAATGAATGAAGGGGTAGTAATTGGTGTAGACGTCGATCCTTCAAGAATCGAAAAGAGAATTGAGACTAGATACTGTGATATTATTACGGAATCTTTAGATGAAGCTTTAGAAAAAGCTGAAGAAGCTAAAAAAGCAGGCAAACCACTTGCAATAGGTTTAGTAGGTAATGCAGCTGAAGTACATCATGAAATCTTAAATAGAGGATTTAAGATTGATATCGTAACAGACCAAACTTCAGCACATGATCCTTTAAATGGATATGTTCCAGAAGGTTATTCATTAGAAGAAGCGGACAAATTACGAGAAAGTGATCCTAAAAAATACGTTAAATTATCTTCAGCATCTATGAAAAAACATGTCGATGCAATGTTGAAATTCCAAGAAAAAGGTTCAGTAGCTTTTGACTATGGAAATAATATTAGACAAGTAGCATTTGATGAAGGTTTAGAAAATGCTTTTGACTTCCCAGGATTTGTACCTGCTTATATTCGTCCATTGTTCTGTGAAGGTAAAGGTCCATTTAGATTTGCAGCATTAAGTGGAGATCCAAAAGATATTGAAAGAGCAGATCAACTAATGAGAGAGTTATTCCCAGAAGATGAAAAATTAATGCGTTGGTTAGACATGGCAGCTGAAAAAATCGCATTCCAAGGGTTACCTTCTAGAATTGCATGGTTAGGATATGGAGAACGTGCAAAAATGGGCTTAGCTTTAAATGAACTTGTTAGAAATGGTGAAATTTCAGCTCCAATTGTAATTGGTCGTGACCACTTAGATTCTGGATCTGTAGCATCTCCAAACAGAGAAACAGAATCAATGAAAGACGGATCAGACGCTGTAGGTGACTGGGCAATATTAAATGCACTTGTTAATACTGCGGCAGGTGGCTCTTGGATTTCAGTTCACCATGGTGGTGGCGTAGGTATGGGTTATTCATTACATGCTGGTATGGTAGTTGTAGCAGATGGTAGTGAACGTGCTGATAGACGTCTAGGAAGAGTATTAACAACAGATCCGGGTATGGGTGTAGTAAGACATGCAGATGCAGGTTATGACATTGCAATCGATACTGCAAAAGAAAAAAATGTAGATATTCCAATGTTAAAGGAGAAAGATAACAATGAATGATATTTTAATTCAAAACATAGGCGAATTAATTTTACCAAAAAAGACTGACCGACCTCTTAAAGGTAAAGAATTAAACGAATTAACAGTAATTAAAAATGGTACTGTAGCTGTTAAAGATGGCAAAGTTATATATGCAGGGGAGCATTCTGAAGAATATGAAGCAAAAGAAGTAATAGATGCTTCAAACAAAGTTGTCTCTCCAGGTTTAATAGATGCACATACACATTTAGTGTTCGGTGGGTCTAGAGAGCATGAAATGGCGCTTAAACAACAAGGTGTGAGTTACTTAGATATATTGAAACAAGGTGGCGGTATTTTAAGTACAGTTGAATCAACGCGCAAATCAACTGAAGAAGAACTTTACAATAAATCTAAAAAAGAAATTGTTAGAATGATCCAATTTGGCACAACGACAGTTGAAGCTAAAAGCGGTTATGGATTGGATAAAGAAACCGAATTAAAACAATTAAATGTTGCGCATCAATTGGATAAAGATACACCTATCAGAATGAAACACACTTTCCTCGGACCACACGCAGTTCCTAAATATGCTAAAGATAATGCTACATTTTTACAAGAAATGATAGATTTATTAGATGATGTGAAAGATAAAGCTGATTTTGCAGATATATTCTGTGAAACTGGTGTATTCACAATTGAAGAATCAAGACGTTATATGAAAGCAGCAAAAGAAAAAGGATTAAAAGTTAAAATCCATGCTGATGAAATTGATCCTCTTGGTGGATTAGGACTAGCAATTGATGAAGGTGCAATTTCAGCAGACCATCTTGTTGCTTCAAGTGAAGAAGATAAAGCTGCTTTAAAAGATAGTAATACAGTTGCTGTATTATTACCTGGTACAACATTCTATTTAGGCAAAGATCAATATGCAGATGCTAGAGGGATGATTGATCAAAATGGTGCAATTGCAATTGCGACAGACTTCAATCCGGGTAGTTGTGTAACAGATAACCTTCAACTAGTGATGAGTATTGCTGCTTTAAAATTAAAGCTTACGCCTAATGAAATATGGAATGCTGTTACAGTGAATGCTTCTAAAGCAATAGATGCTGATGCAGGAACTCTTGAAAAAGGCGATCAAGCTGATGTTGTCGTTTGGGATATTCCAAACCATGAATATTTACCTTATCATTACGGAGTTAATCATGCTCAAACCGTTATTATCAATGGTAAAAAAGTGTACGAAAATACAGGCTTATTAACTGAATCATAAGTATATCTTGAAAATGTGATGTCGATTTGATATATTTAGGTTAATTTAATATCCATATTGTTTAGGAATAAGTAATTTAAGACGTAATGTAAAGAGAGCTTGTGGTTGGTGGAAACAAGACATGAAACTTAAATGAATCTATCCTTTTAAGAATAACAATCGGTTTAAACCGTTATATGACTTAGAGTGCAGTCTTAGTGACTGTTAAATAGGGTGGCAACGCGTAAGCACCACGTCCCTTGTGTAATAACAAGGAACGTGGTGCTTTTTTTCTTAAACAATATTGGAATAAGAGGGAGGAAATATTATGTTAGACATTAGGTTAATTAGATCTGAACCAGAATTCGTTAAAGACAAAGTAGCAAAAAGAGGTGATGACCCAAAAGTCATCGATGAAATTCTAGAACTTGATAAAAAACGTCGTGAGTTAATTGCTCAAACAGAAGAACTTAAATCTCGTCGTAATAAAGTAAGTGGAGAAATCGCTCAGAAAAAACGTAATAAAGAAAATGCGGATGATGTTATTTTAGAAATGCGTCAAGTTGGAGACCAAATTAAAGAAATAGATCAAACTTTAAATCAATTAAATGATGATGTTACTTATAAATTAGTTAGAATCCCTAATTTAATTAGTGACGAAACACCAGTTGGTAAAGATGAAAATGACAATGTAGAAGTTCGTAAATGGGGTACACCTAGAACATTTGATTTCGAATCTAAAGCACATTGGGATTTAGTTGAAAGCTTGAAAATGGCAGATTTCGAAAGAGCTGCTAAAGTCTCTGGTGCACGTTTCGTATTTTTAACTGGTAAAGGTGCACAACTTGAAAGAGCACTTATGAATTTCATGGTAACGATGCATACAACACAACATGGTTATACTGAAATGATGGTGCCACAACTTGTAAATGCTGATTCTATGTTTGGAACTGGTCAACTACCTAAATTTGAAGAAGATTTATTCAAAGTTGAAAAAGAAGGATTATATACAATTCCTACAGCAGAAGTACCGTTAACAAATTTCTATCGTAATGAAGTACTACAAAATGAACAATTCCCAATTAAATTTACGGGTCAATCAGCATGTTTCAGAAGTGAAGCAGGTTCAGCTGGTAGAGATACAAGAGGCTTAATTAGATTACATCAGTTTAATAAGGTAGAGATGGTTAGATATGAAAGACCTGAAGATTCATTTAAAGCATTAGAAGAGCTTACAGAGCATGCTGAGAATATCCTTAAAACGTTAGAATTACCATATAGAACAGTTAATCTATGTACAGGTGATATAGGCTTTGGAAGTACTAAAACATACGATATAGAAGTATGGTTACCAAGCTACAATGATTACAAAGAAATTAGCTCATGTTCAAATATGACTGATTTCCAAGCAAGAAGATCAAATATTAGATTTAAACGTGATAAAGATGCGAAACCTGAATATGTACACACATTAAATGGTAGTGGTTTAGCAGTTGGTCGTACATTTGCAGCAATCGTTGAAAATTATCAAAATGAAGATGGATCAATCACTGTCCCTGAAGCATTAGTACCATTTATGGGCGGACAAAAAATAATTGAATTATAATTGAATTAAAACTTTGAAAAAGGGTAATCATATATTGGTTACCTTTTTTTAGATTTAATGCTTGAATATACTTTTTATATCTGATATACTAAGTATACAATATAAATAAAGGGAGTTTTGACACATGACTAATTTCAATTTTGACAAAGCACACAGTAGTTTAGAATTTACAGTAAAACATTTAATGGTATCTCGCGTAAAAGGTACTTTTGAAGATTATGATGTAGCAGTATCGGGAGATATAAATGATCTTTCATCATTAAAAGCAACAGTAACAATTAAATCAAACTCAATTAACACTAAAAATCCTGACCGTGACGCACACTTAAAATCAGCAGATTTCTTCAGTGCAGATGATAATCCAAACATTACGTTTGAAACAAAATCTATTAGTGAAGATTCAATCACTGGTGATTTAACAATGGCTGGTACAACTCATGAAGAAACATTCGATGTTGACTTCAATGGCGTTAGTAAAAACCCATTAAACGGTGAAACAGTTACAGGTTTCGTAGTTAACGGTAAAATTGATCGTGAAAAATATGGCGTATCATTTAACCAAGCACTAGAAACTGGTGGCGTAATGATCGGTAGAGAAGTTAAATTCGAAGCAAGTGCAGAATTCGGTTTAAGCGAATAATTTAAAATAGATAATTTAATGATTAGAGGCTGAGACAAATAATTTGTCTCAGCCTCCTTTTTGTTTTTTGGAAAAAAGGTTATGAAAATTGATTTAATATACAATCAGGTCTTATTGCTAAAGTGCGGTATGTATGATAAAAATAAGACATATTTAAAAATAAAAAAAGAGATAAGTCAGACTGAGGTTAGACAAACGTTAGACTAACCCGATTGGCGTTATGTAGTTTGGAGGTAGGCAATTGACCAGTTCTAGTATGACGAATAAAACTTTATTTCTTCAAGGTGTTAAAGATTGTATACCTACGATGCTTGGATATTTTAGTGTTGCATTAGCATTTGGAATTGTAGGTGTTTCATCAGGCTTATCTATTTTAGAAATTGCTTTGTTATCTATCTTTGTATATGCAGGTGCGGCTCAATTTATTATTTGTGCGTTAGTTGCAATTCAATCTCCTATATCAGCTATTTTATTAACTGTATTCTTTGTTAATTCTAGAATGTTTCTTCAAAGTTTAGCGTTAGTCCCAGCGTTTAAAGGTAATGGATTTTGGTCTAATATCGGTATAGGAACACTCGTGACCGACGAATCATTTGGTGTTGCAATAACAAAATATGCTAAAGAAAAAGCTTTAAATGCTACGTGGATGCACGGTTTAAATATTTCTGCTTATTTATTGTGGATATTGACTTCAATAATAGGTGGTTTAGTAGGAAACTTGATTCCGAAGCCTGAAGCTTTTGGTTTAGATTACGCTTTAACAGCGATGTTTATATTTTTACTTGTCGCACAGTTTGAAACAATACATAAAACCAAAGTTTTCTTTTATATATTTTTAATTGTCTTAACAACCATTTGTATGATAATTCTTACATGTTTTATGCCGACTTATTTATCTATTATTTTAGCGACGATCATTGCTTCAGTCGCAGGGGTGGTGTTTGATAAATGAGTATTTCAATGTATTTAATGCTTATTATTTTGGGTTGTTTTATTTTAACGTGGGTTATAAGGGTATCGCCCTTTGCATTTTTATCAAAGGTTGAATTTCCTAAAAGTGTGATTAAATGGCTGCAATATGTGCCTGTATGTTTATTTACAGCATTGATTGTTGAAGGTATGTTAAATCAAGAAGGTCATTCTGGGTTCACATTCAACTACGAAAGTATTTTCGTTGCCATTCCAACATTGATGATAGCTTTAATTTCTAGAAGTTTAACGATATCAGTTATAGCAGGAATGTTCATCATGGCGATTGTTCGATTAGTCTTTTAATTTCATTCGTTAACTTATTGAAAGAAATGCACTTTTCTAGTATTCTTAATATAAATTATATAGCAAAGCTTATTCAGAGAAGTTAAGGGATTTGGCCCGATGACACTTCAGCAACCGGTCGTTTAAGATACGGTGCTACTACCAACGAGTTTACTCGCATAATAAGGATGATGAGGACTTCTTACTTCTTTAACGAGTAAGAAGTCTTTCTATTTAATAACAAGGAGGTTCTAATATGCTTATTTCTCGAGACACAGGTTTAGTTGAACTAGGACATTTCGAAACAGAATCTGGTGAAGTGATAGATAATTTAAAGCTTCAATATGAATATGTAGGTCACAAAGGACAGCCTTTAGTTGTTGTTTGTCATGCTTTAACAGGGAATCATCTTACTTATGGAGATGATGAAAATCCAGGTTGGTGGAGAGAAATTATTGATGGTGGTTATCTTTCAATCAATGATTATCAGTTTATAACATTCAATGTGATTGGTAGCCCTTATGGTTCAAGCTCTAAATTGAATACGCCCGACTTTCCTGAGAGATTGTCTATGAGAGATATTTCTAAAGCAAATATTTTAGCGTTAAAACATTTTGGCTACGAAAAAATAGATGTATTAATTGGTGGTTCTCTAGGTGGAATGCAAACTTTAGAAATGCTTTATGACGGATCTATTGAAGTTAAAAAAGCAGTTATATTAGCAGCTACAGAGAAGACTTCATCATATAGTAGAGCGTTTAATGAGATTGCTAGACAAGTTATAAATATGAATGGACAAGATGGCTTAAGTATCGCAAGACAGATAGGCTTCTTAACTTACCGTTCAAGTAAAGATTATGAATCAAGATTTTCAGCGGATGATGTAGTGAGTTACCAAAAATATCAAGGTAATAAATTTAAAGATGTCTTCAATAAAGATTGTTATTTAACATTGTTAGATGTATTAGATAGTCATGACATATTTAAAGGTCGTGATGATGTCGAAGTAAGATTACAACAACTCGAAACGAAAGTATTAACTTTAGGGTTCGCTGATGATTTATTGTATCCAGATGATCAAGTTAGAGCTTTAGGTAGATTCTTTAAATATCATAGACATTTCTTCGTACCAGACAATGTTGGCCATGATGGATTTCTATTAAACTTTGGAGATTGGGCACCTTACGTATATCACTTCTTAAAATTACATAAATTTAAAGCGCGTTAATATCATCTAAAAAGTCACGTACGTTGTTTTAAGCGTTAAAAATCTGTAAAATAGAGAAAGATGTTTAAATTAGATTGGGAAGTGAAAAATTTGTCTTTTAAAGTCGATATAAAAGCGACAATTATTGCAACATTAGTACTTGTGCTTAGTGTGATTGTCATGAGTCTTGTACCATATTTAGCGATTATTATATTACCGTTCATTACGATACCCGGAACAATACTCTGGTATCGATCTAAACCGTCATTTTTTGTGACAGTCGTCGTGACCTTATGTGCGACCGTATTATTTAATAATGTATTTTTATTAACAGTCATGACGCTTATGATATTTATGAGTGTTTTCATAGGTCAATTGCTCGTTGAACGTACATCAAAAGAACGTATTCTATACTTAGTGACAACGTTTATGAGTATTTTAACAATAGGTAGTGTATTAATTTTACAAATTACGGGAAACCTACCTTTAACAAGCAAGTTTTTCAGTCAGTATCATGATGTTTTAATTTCTTACTTTGAAATGGGTGGAAATTTAACGACTGAAATTGAAGAAACATTACAAACTTCATTAGAAATATTACAAGCAAGTATTCCTGGGTATATAGTATTATGGGTATTTTTATTAGTATTTGTTAATTTACTTGTGACATTCCCTATACTAAGAAAATTCAAAGTAGCGACACCAGTATTTAGACCATTATTTATGTGGCAAATTAATAGAAGTGTAGCTTTTGTATTTGTGATAACCGTGCTGATAAGTTTGTTTGTAACGAAAGAAAATGTTGTGATGTATGGCATAGTCACTAACTTACAATTTGTGTTAGAATGGGTTATATTTATTCAAGCATTATCGTTGTTCCATTTATTTGTAAAAGTGAAAAAACTACCTGTTGTTGTGGGAGTTTTGATATTTGTATTGGCATTTGTGTTTAAACCATTTGCGTACTTATTTGGATTGATGGATATTTGGTTTAATTTAAAACAACGCATAAAAAAGTAAATTGAGGTGAGTTTATGAACCGTCAATCAGTTAAGAAAGCCCTAATATTTCCGTACATAATTATGATGATATTAGCTTTAGTGATACTTGTATTCAGTTTTTTTAATTCTATATATTGGGCGATTATTTCGACGGTTGTTACAGTAATTCTAATTGCAGTGAGCATATTTTTTATTAGAAAGAGCTTCTTAAAATTAGATTTATATATTGGGAGTTTAGCCGGAAGAATTACTAAAAGTAAAACGAGTGCTGTCAGTGACTTACCAATAGGTGTAATACTATTAGATAAAAAAGATCATATCGAATGGATTAATAATTTTATAAATAAACGTATAGAACGAGATGTTTTAGACGAACCAATTAATGAAGTTTTTCCAAATATTTTAAAAAGATTAGAAAACACACATGAAGTAGAGATTGAAGAAGGTTCTTATAAATATAAAGTTACATATACTGAAGATGAAAAAGCTATTTATCTGTTTGATATAACAGAGTCTTCACATGTATATGAATTATATGAAAATGAAAAACCGATCATAGCGACAATTTTCTTAGATAATTATGACGAAATTACTCAGAACATGAATGATTCTCAACGTTCTGAAGTCAATAGTATCATTACACGTGTTATAGACGATTGGTCATCACGTTATCAACTATTTATTAAACGATATAGTTCTGATCAATTTATAGCATTATTAAATAACAGCATTCTAGAAGATATTGAAACATTGAAGTTCAATTTATTAGATGACTTAAGAGATAGAACAAGAGAAATTGGACACCAGTTAACATTGAGTATCGGTATTGGTGAAGGTAGTGAGAACTTAATTGAATTAGGTGAGCTATCACAATCAAGTTTAGACTTAGCGCTCGGACGTGGTGGAGACCAAGTTGCAATTAAGAATAGTAATGGTAATGTGAGATTTTATGGTGGTAAAACAGACCCAATGGAAAAAAGAACAAGAGTCCGTGCCCGTGTTATTTCACATGCATTAAGAGATATCTTAATTGAAGGTGACAAGGTTATTATTATGGGTCATAAATCACCTGATATGGATGCAATCGGTGCAGCAATCGGTGTTTCTCGTATAGCCAAAATGAATAATTTAGAGTCTTATATTGTGTTGAATGACTCTGATATTGATAGTACATTAGAACGTGTTATGACTGAAATAGACGAGAAGCCTGACCTTAAGGAAAGATTTATTACTTCAGAAGAAGCATGGCATGAAATGACACCACGTACAACGCTAGTAGTTGTAGACACGCATAAACCTGAACTAGTAATAGATGAGAACTTGTTGAATAAAGCAAATAGAAAAGTAGTGATCGACCATCATCGTCGAGGAGAAAGCATTATATCTAGTCCGCTACTTGTTTATATGGAGCCTTACGCAAGTTCAACTGCTGAACTTGTAACAGAATTGCTAGAATATCAACCAACAGAACATCGTTTAACGAGAATAGAATCAACCATCATGTTAGCAGGTATTATTGTCGATACACGTAACTTTACGTTAAGAACAGGATCACGAACATTTGATGCAGCGAGCTTTTTAAGAAGTCATGGCGCAGATACAATTCTTTGTCAGCATTTCTTAAAGGATGATATAGATACGTACATTAAACGTTCGGATTTAATTAAGACAGTTAAACTGTTACGCAATGGTGTCGCAATTGCTCATGGAGAAGATCATCAAACTTATCACCCTGTTACAGTTGCACAGGCTGCAGATGAGTTGCTAGGCTTAGAAGGTGTGGAAGCATCTTATGTAGTAGCAAGACGATCTGAAGATACAATTGGTATTTCCGCACGCTCGTTAGGTGAAGTGAATGTACAATTAACAATGGAAGCATTAGGTGGAGGCGGTCATTTATCAAATGCCGCAACACAAATTAAAAATACATCAGTAGAGAAAGCAATCGAAGAATTAATTAAGGTTGTTGAATCAGACGAAAAAGGAGTGGAAGAATAATGAAAGTTATTTTCACACAAGACGTTAAAGGTAAAGGTAAAAAAGGCGAAGTAAAAGACGTACCAGTAGGTTATGGTCAAAATTACTTAATAAAAAATAATTTTGCTGTTGAAGCAACTCCAGGTAATATGAAACAATTAGAACAACAAAATAAACGCCAAGAAGAGTTAAAACAACAAGAAATAGATGATGCAAAAGCACTTGCAGAAAAATTAAAAGAATTAGAAGTTGAAATTTCTGCTAAAACAGGTGAAGGTGGTAAATTGTTTGGTTCAGTAAGTACTAAACAAATTACACAAGCATTAGAAAAACAACACCAAATTAAAGTAGATAAACGCAAAATGGACTTACCTAATGGCATTCATAGTTTAGGTTATACAAATGTTCCTATTAAACTTCATAATAAAGTTTCTGGAACTTTAAAAGTACACGTTGTTGAAGCTTAAGTAATCCATTAAAATGGTCGGTATTTGATTTACCGACCTATTTTAATGCGTTATAATAAAAAATATTAAAAACGGAAAGGAGTAATCAGTATGGATGGTATGGATAATATGATGAATGCGAAACAAATGCCCCATAGTATAGAGGCTGAACAATCTGTTATCGGTGCAATCTTGATTGATCCTGAACTGATTAACTCAACAGGTGAAACATTAATACCTGAAGCTTTCTATCGTGCAAATCACCAACATATTTTTAGAGCAATGTTGATGTTAAGTGAGCAGAATAAAGAAATTGATTCGGTAACACTGATGGATGAGTTAGCAGCTGAATCTTTGTTAGAAGAAGCGGGTGGCCCAGCATACTTAGCTGAATTAGCAAACAATGTCCCAACAACTAGAAATATTCATTTCTACATAGATATAGTGTTTAAACATGCAGTGAAACGTCAATTGATTCGTGTAGCAGATAGTATTGCTGAAGATGGGTATAATCCAGAGCTTGATTTAGAATCATTGTTAGGTGACGCAGAAAAAAGAATATTAGAGATTTCTGCTTCAAGAGGTACAGAAGGATTCAAAGACATAAAAGATGTCTTAAGTATAGTATTTGATAATGCTGAGCAACTAGACCAAAACAGTGGTCAAACGCCAGGAATACCAACAGGATATAGAGATTTAGACCAAATGACAGCAGGATTTAACCGCAATGATTTAATTATTATTGCGGCACGTCCTTCTGTCGGTAAGACTGCCTTCGCATTAAATATTGCTCAACAAGTAGCAACACATCAAGATTTATACTCTGTTGGAATCTTCTCGCTCGAAATGGGTGCAGATCAGCTGGCAACACGTATGATTTGTAGTACGGGTAATGTTGATTCAAATAGATTGCGTACAGGTTCAATGACAGAAGAAGACTGGAGCAGATTTACAGTTGCAGTAGGTAAACTGTCTCGTACAAAAATATTTATTGATGATACACCAGGTATTCGTATAACGGATATTCGTGCAAAATGTCGTAGACTGAAACAAGAGCATGGATTAGATATGATTGTGATTGACTACCTACAGTTAATTCAAGGTAGCGGTTCACGAAGTTCAGATAACAGACAACAAGAAGTATCTGAAATATCTCGTATGCTTAAAGCAATAGCAAGGGAATTAGAGTGTCCAGTTATCGCATTAAGTCAGTTATCTCGTGGCGTTGAGCAAAGACAAGATAAGAGACCGATGATGAGTGATATTCGTGAATCAGGTTCTATTGAGCAAGATGCTGATATTGTTGCCTTCTTGTATAGAGATGATTATTATTCAAGAGGCGGAGAAGACGAAGATGGTGAAGCAGTTGATGCACAAGATGATAATGGTGAAATAGAAATTATCATTGCTAAACAACGTAACGGTCCAACCGGCACAGTTAAACTGCATTTCATGAAACAATACAACAAATTCACAGATATCGATTATCAACATGCAGGAATGGAATTTGGATAAAAAAGTTTTTAGGCTTAAAGACGTACATTTATAGAACTTTCTATTATAATGTACGTCTTTTGTTTTGTGTAAAGACACTATTATTTCTTTATGTTTGTGTTTTTATAGTTAGTGATTTTGGTTAAAAACCTTTTAATTACTATGGTTAAGGCGTTTATTAGACATTGTGATGTGATTACAAAATGTAAAAAAACACTCATAACTAATGTTCGTTTTTAGTTTGCAATTTAGTTATAGGACTGATAGAATACTTAATGGTTAATGAGAAAAAGCGGAGGTGCTCACATGTCATCAATCGTAGTAGTTGGGACGCAATGGGGAGACGAAGGTAAAGGTAAAATTACAGATTTCTTAGCAGAGGATGCAAACGTTATTGCACGTTTTTCAGGCGGTAACAATGCAGGTCATACAATAAAATTTGATGGAGAAACTTATAAATTACACTTAGTACCATCAGGTATATTTTATAAAGAGAAATCAAGTGTTATCGGTAATGGCGTAGTAGTTGATCCAGTAGCTTTATTAAAAGAATTAGATGCTTTAAACGAACGCGGAGTTGAAACAAACAACTTGAGAATTTCTAACCGTGCACAAGTAATCTTGCCATATCATTTAAAACAAGATGAACTAGAAGAAGAAAAACGCGGTGATAACAAAATTGGTACAACTAAAAAAGGTATCGGTCCAGCTTATGTAGACAAAGCACAACGTATCGGTATTCGTATGGCTGATTTATTAGATAAAGAAACATTTGAAAAGCTTTTAAAAAATAATCTTGAATATAAAAATGAACTATTTGAAAAAATGTTCAATGCTGAAGGTTTCACTTTTGAAGAAATCTTTGAAACATATTTTGCTGCAGGTCAACGTTTGAAAGATTACGTTACTGACACAGCTAAATTATTAGACGATGCTTTCGTAAACGAAGAAAAAGTTTTATTTGAAGGTGCACAAGGTGTTATGTTAGACATCGATCATGGTACATATCCATTCGTAACTTCAAGTAATCCAATTGCTGGTAACGTTACAGTAGGTGGCGGAGTTGGTCCAACATACGTATCAAAAGTTATCGGTGTATGTAAAGCTTATACATCACGTGTAGGAGACGGTCCATTCCCAACAGAACTATTTGATGAAGATGGTCATCATATCCGTGAAGTAGGTCGTGAATATGGTACAACAACAGGACGTCCTCGTCGTGTAGGTTGGTTTGACTCAGTAGTATTACGTCACTCACGTCGTGTAAGTGGTATTACAGACTTATCAATCAACTCAATTGATGTATTAACAGGACTTAAAACAGTTAAAATTTGTACAGCATATGAAATTGATGGCGTAGAAATTACAGAATACCCAGCAAACTTAAACGAATTAGAACGTTGTAAACCAATCTTCGAAGAACTACCAGGTTGGGAAGAAGACATTACAAGTTGTCGTTCATTAGATGAACTACCAGATAACGCACGTCGTTACTTAGAACGCATCTCTGAATTATGTAACGTGAAAATTTCTATCTTCTCAGTAGGACCAGATAGAAACCAAACAAACTTATTAGAAAACTTATGGAACTAAGTTTTTATATAGATAAAGTAGGAGGCAATTCAGCATATAGCTGAATTGCTTCTTTTTTGTTTGGATAAGACGTATTTAGTGTTTCTGGACCGATAAAAATAAATAGCGGTCCAGAAATGAGAAATACGGACCGATAAATAAAAATACCGGTCCAGAAATGAGAAATACGGACCGATAAAAATAAATAGCGACCCGAAAACGAGAAATACAGGCCGATAAAAATAAATAGCGACCCGAAAATCGAAAATACAGGCCGATAAAAATAAATAGCGACCCGAAAATCAAAAATACAGGCCGATAAAAATATTTATCGGCCTGTAAATTTCATAATATATTAATCACTACATAAAATTGAAATAAAAAAGCACAAGAACTCAATTTGTAAGAACAACTATGACTGTAGACATGAATCTCGACCATCCACTATGTAACTAACCATTTTTTAGACTACCCGCTCACATAGATGTCTAAAAAACGATAGTGTAATCATTAATTCTCATGCGTTTTTATTCAATTTGTTAATGGATTTCTCTCTTTTTAAAGCGTCCACCTTTTACTTCGCTAACATCTCCTATTGATAGGAATGCTGTATTGTCTATTTCTGTAACGATATCCTTTAATTTAGATTCTTCTAATCGTGTGATTACGCAGAACACTACTTTTTTATCTTCTCCTGTATATGCGCCTTCTCCATTAAGATATGTAACACCTCTACCTAGACGGTCGTTGATTGCTTCTCCTATGTCTCGATATGTATCACTGATTATCCATACTGCTTTAGATTCATCAAATCCTTGTACTGTCACGTCAATCATCTTAGCTGCTATAAAATATGCTATAACCGAAAACATAGCTGACTCCCAATTGAATACAAAGCCTGCAGCTGTGAATATGAAACAATTAATAAGCATCACGATTTCTCCGACTGAAAACGGTGCTTTACTACTTATCAATATTGCACTGATTTCTGATCCGTCTAAAGATCCACCATATCTAATAACTAGACCGACGCCTAGTCCTATAATTGCCCCACCGAAAATAGTAACTAGAAATGTCTCTTTGATAAATGGGTCAAAATGATGTAAGTAAGCAGTTGTAATTGATAAGACTGTTATGGCATATATTGTTGAAATCGTGAATGTTTTACCAATTTGTTTATAACCTAAAAAGAAAAAGGGGATATTTAGTAAGAATATAAATAGTCCGAGTTTCAAATTTGTTAAATGGCTTAAAATAATCGCAATCCCTACAATTCCTCCATCGAGTAATTTGTTTGGTACTAGGAATAGTTCTAACCCGACACCCATTAAAACACTCCCGATTGTGATAAAAATGAACCGTTTAAGGATTTCTCCTTTACTTAATTTACGGTGTCCTTTTTTAATAACTTGCGCTTGCTCCATATCATCATCCCTTTTTATTACTTCTATTTTATATTATATAAAAAATTTAAAATAAAATCTTGTCTTCTGTATAATAGTCATGCTATAATCAATCTTGTGTCTAATATAGGCCCCTTGGTCAAGCGGTTAAGACACCGCCCTTTCACGGCGGTAACACGGGTTCGAGTCCCGTAGGGGTCACCATCTAAATTATATACATATAAGGTCCCGTGGTGTAGCGGTTAACATGCCTGCCTGTCACGCAGGAGATCGCGGGTTCGATTCCCGTCGGGACCGCTTTTAATGCTTATCGTAATAACGATAAGCATTTTTTTGTTGTTCAATTATAGAATAACATCAAACAATAGAATTAATGGACAAATAGTGTTAAATTATAGTATAGGATATCATGCACAATTGTGTGCTTGAAGATACTTATTTTCAAAAAGAAATGAGGTAAATAGCATGGCTAGAAAAATAGTAGTCGTTGATGATGAAAAACCAATTGCAGATATACTTGAATTTAACTTAAAAAAAGAAGGTTATGATGTTTATTGCGCGTATGACGGTGATGACGCAGTAGATTTAATATATGCAGAAGAACCAGACATAGTGCTCTTAGATATTATGTTACCTGGTAGAGATGGCATGGAAGTATGTCGAGAGGTTCGTAAGAAATTTGAAATGCCAATCATTATGTTAACAGCTAAAGACTCAGAAATTGATAAAGTTTTAGGTCTTGAGCTTGGTGCAGATGATTATGTAACTAAACCATTTTCAACACGTGAATTGATTGCCCGTGTTAAAGCGAACTTGCGTAGACATTATTCACAACCTACTCAAACTGAAGATGAAGAAACAAATGAAATTGTTATTAAAGATATTACAGTATACCCGGATGCATATTCAATTAAAAAACGTGGTGTGGATATCGAATTAACACATCGTGAGTTTGAATTATTCCATTACTTAGCTAAACATATTGGACAAGTTATGACGCGTGAACACTTACTTCAAACAGTGTGGGGTTATGATTACTTCGGTGATGTGCGTACTGTTGACGTGACAATACGTCGACTACGTGAAAAAATCGAAGACGATGCATCTCACCCAGAATATATCGTTACGCGTAGGGGTGTGGGTTATTTCCTACAAACTCAAGAGTAGGCTGATCATATGAATTGGCTAAAGAAATTTCAGTCCTTACACATTAAACTTGTCGTCATTTATGTTTTATTAATCATTATTGGTATGCAAATTATCGGTTTATATTTTACAAACAGCCTTGAGAAGGAACTGACACGTAACTTCAAGACGAACATTGAACAACACGTGAAACAGATTAATTACAACATAAAGAAAACGTACAATTCAGAAGATCCTAATCGGAACTTCCAAAAAGAGATACAAAGTATATTAGATGACTACGCAAACCGAACTGAAATTGATGAGATTAGGTTTATTGACCAAGATCAAATCATCGTTGCGACATCTAAAGCTACAAATCAAAATACCGTCAATCAAAAAGTAAACGATAGCTCTGTAAAAAAGGCGTTATCATTAGGCAAAGCAAATGATAAAATCGTTTTGAAAAATGATTCCTCGGATAGTAACCGAGTATGGATTAAAAATAAACCTGTTGAATACGAAGGTAAAGTTGTTGGGGATATTTATGTAGAATCAGATATTGATTCTGTATATGAACAGTTAAACAACATTAACCAAATTTTCATTATAGGTACAGCAATCTCATTATTGATCACAATTGTGCTCGGTTTCTTTATTGCGAGAACAATTACGAAACCAATATCAGATATGCGTAACCAAACTTTAGAAATGTCTAAAGGTAACTATACACAGCGCGTTAAAATATATGGGAATGATGAAATTGGCGAACTTGCACTTTCATTCAATAATTTATCGAAGCGTGTACAAGAAGCTCAAGCGAATACTGAAAGTGAGAAACGACGACTTGATTCAGTTATTACACATATGAGTGATGGTGTATTAGCGACAGACAGACGTGGTCGTGTACGTATTATCAATGAAATGGCGCTTAAAATGTTAGGTTTAGAGCGTTCAGATGTAGAAGCTAAACATATACTAGACATTCTTAATATTGATGATAATTATTCATTAGATGATTTACAGGAGAATAATGATAGCTTCATTATTGATGTAAACGAAGAAGAAGGCATAATCGCTCGTGTTAACTTCAGTACAATCATACAAGATACAGGCTTTATAAATGGTTATATTGCGGTATTACACGATGTTACTGAACAACACATTCTAGAAAATGAACGACGCGAATTTGTTGCGAATGTTTCACATGAATTACGTACGCCATTAACATCAATGAGAAGTTATATAGAAGCACTAGAAGAAGGGGCTTGGCGTGATCCAGAAGTTGCGCCAACATTCTTAAATGTTACGCGTGAAGAAACAGATCGTATGATTCGTTTAGTTAACGATCTATTACAACTATCTAAAATGGATAGCTCGAGTGATCAGATGAATTCAGAGTTAATTGACTTTAATATGTTCATTAATAAAATTATCAATAGACATGAAATGACTCAAGGTAAGAATGTAACGTTTATACGTGACATACCTGTTAAAGGATTATTTGTTGAAATCGATCCTGATAAAATGACTCAAGTGTTTGATAATGTTATTACAAATGCGATTAAATATTCTCAAGAATCTCATAAACGTGTAGAGTTTCATGTGAAACAAAATACGTTATATAACAGAATGACGATACAGATTAAAGATAATGGTATCGGTATTCCAGTTAATAAAGTTGATAAAATATTTGATCGATTTTATAGAGTAGATAAAGCAAGAGCACGTAAGATGGGCGGCACTGGATTAGGTTTAGCGATTACTAAAGAAATCGTAGAAGCACATAAAGGTAGAATATGGGCGAATAGTAAAGAAGGTCAAGGCACATCCATTTATATTACTTTGCCATGTGAATTCATAGAAGATGAGTTTGGTGATTGGGATGCGTAATAGAGAAGTTATTAAATCTGCTATTCTCATAATCCTCGTTCTAATTAGTGTGTTTATGACATACCGTGTATGGACATTTACACCTGAATTGACTGACTTGGAAACGGATGTTAATGCTGATACACCTTCTATTGGACCTAAGATTAGTAAGCCTATCGATAGTGTGATTATGCCTTTTAGAATGATTAATCGTAATGGTACGGACGTGAAAGGGACGTCTAATATGAAAGATATCAAAAAGGTAACGGATCAAATGTTGAGTAAAGAAGTTAAGAAGGTAGATGTCTTAAGTAGCGAGTCAGTTGTGCAACTTGAAGATTTATCTGAACGCTATACAATTTTAGACTTCCCTGACAGTGTCCCTAGTGAAATGTATTTGAATCAAGTATTAGGTATGAATATGAGTTATTATCCTAGTGTTAATTTTGATAGAATTTTAGTAGATACGAAGTCAACAAATGAAGCGAATGTTTATTTGTTAAGTGAGAATAAGCAAAAAGCAGTAAAGTTACAGACAACGATGAAAAGTCATAAATTTGATCAAATGAATAAAGAAGTTGCGAAAGATTTAAAACCTTATACAGGCATTATTACGAATGAAACAACGACGAATGAAATTAATCAAATTTATGCACCTGAAAATGCTTATAGCATGAATGTATATCGTTATGTGACTAACAAAATATCTGTATCTGATTTAAATGATGTCATTCTTGGAGATTCTGTTATTGCGCGTAGTAACGAAGATCAAGTTTCAACGTATAATAATAACACGGGTATTTCTACAGTAAACGAAGAGAAGCAAACATACCGTTATACAAATTTATCCGAAGATGAAAATCAGCAAAAAGATATTTCTAAGTCTATTACGAATTCATTTAAATTTATTAATGAACATGCAGGGTATACTGATGAATTCCGATTATTTAATACAGATCAAAAGACAGGTAAAATAGATTACCAAATGTTCTTAAACAACTACCCAGTATTTAATGATGATAAGTTATCTTCAATTGAAGCTGTGTGGGGTAGAAATGCCATTAATGAATACAACAGAGGCTTGATTACAACTGGTGTAGCTGTACCATCTAAAAAAGAAGCAGATGAATTACCATCATCTGAAGAAGTTAGATATGGTTTAGCTTCTAATGGAGAAATAGATTTCAATAAAGTTACGAATATGGCAATTGGATATGATTTATCATTACCAAATGATGAACTTGATAACTTACAAGATACAATTGAATTCACGCCAAAATGGTACATTAAATATGACGATGAATGGAAAAGATACGAGAATGGAGGGCTAGCTTAATGGATTGGAAACATGCCAAGTCACTCTTCATTATTGTGTTCATTCTAATCAACATTGGATTAGTTGTTGTTTACTTTAATAAAGTGAACAACTCGATAGTCCAAGAATCTAATGCACAATCAGAGGTAAACTTTTCAAAAGAAGGAATAGATATTCCACAGTTACCAGATTATAAAGATAAAGAAATGCAAGCTATAACAGGAAGCAGTAAGTCATTTAATGCTGATGAGCTTGAAGGTGTGTATTCACTAACTGAAAAAGACACACAGATTAATAAAGATATAAATGTAGATCTAGATAAAGATAGTAAACAAGAATCGTTCAAAAACTTTATCAACAAAGAATCTTTTAAAGGTAAAGAATATCAATATCAGAACAACAACTCGAATAAAAATAAAGTAGTCTACGAACAAAATTATGAAGATTTGCCAATACTAAATAATAGTAAAGGTCAAATCGTCTTTGAAATGGAAAACGGTAAAGCAAATAAATATACACAAACATATTTAGATAAACTTAAACCTGGTAATGGAGATAATAACAATAAGCAAAAAATTGTAAACGCTAAGACAGCTTTAGAAACATTGTATTACAACACATACCTAAAAAAAGGTGATAAAGTAGAATCCGTGAGATTAGGTTATTACAGTGTCGTTAAAGAAATTGGAGGACAAGTACTAGTACCTTCATGGGAAGTGAAAATTAAATCCGAAGAAGACGGCAAAAGTAAAACAAAAGTATTGTACATCGATGCAATCAAACCTGAATCAACCGTACTAGAAGAATCTTAAGAGAAGCAGTAATTAAAGGAGATGAACACTTGTGATCGCAATGAGCGTACTCGCAAGTGGCAGTACAGGAAATGCCACTTATATAGAATCAGATAATGGAAGCCTACTCGTAGACGCTGGATTAACAGGTAAAAAATTAGAAGGCCTGTTTCAACAAATAGACCGTAATATCAGCGACTTAGAAGGCATCTTAGTAACCCACGAACATATCGATCACATAAAAGGATTAGGTGTGCTTGCAAGAAAGTATAAATTGCCTATCTATGCCAACAAGAAGACATGGCAAATGATAGATGCTAAAGATAAAAATATACCACTTGATCAAAAGTTCAACTTTGAACCATATGAAACAAAGACATTAGCAGGTATTGATATTGAATCATTCAGTGTGTCACATGATGCAATAGATCCACAATTCTACATCTTTAATCATGACTATAAGAAATTAACAATGATTACAGATACAGGATACGTGTCAGACAGAATGAAAGGTATGATACATGGAAGTGATGCATTTGTATTTGAAAGCAATCACGATGTAGATATGTTAAGAATGGGTAGATACCCATGGAAGACCAAACAACGTATATTAAGTGATATGGGTCACGTATCAAATGAAGATGCAGCATATGCCATGTGTGATGTGATAACAGGAAGTACGAAACGTATTTATCTATCTCACTTAAGTCTAGATAATAATATGAAAGACTTAGCAAGAATGAGCGTAGGACAAGTATTAAATGAAAATGATATAGATACAAATAAAGAAGTCATACTGTGTGACACAGATAAAGAAAAAGCAACACCAATATATTATATATAAACAAAAGATATCCCCAATTTCAGAATTGGGGATATCTTTTTAGTTTGTGCACATATATACCCACAGTTATACACAACTGTCCACAATTTGTGTATAAGTAAGTAGGTTATCCACTGATTTATCCACAATGTATATAATTCAGTGGATAAATCACAACAAAATGTATAAAAATAAACAACTAAATATTAAGAAAACATTCACAAATTTTCGATTGTTGATATAATAAGAAATAAAACTGTGTATAAGTTAATAACTTGTGGATAACTTTTAAGATAATGAATAAAGGTGGATAATGATGAAAATAACAATCATAACAGTCGGTAAACTAAAAGAGAAATACTGGAAACAAGCCGTAGAAGAATACAATAAAAGACTAGGCGCCTATACCAAAACTGAATTAATCGAAGTAGCAGACGAAAAAGCACCAGACAATATGAGTGAAAAAGACATAGAAATCGTGAAGGAAAAAGAAGCGGACAGAATCATGTCTAAAATCAAACAAGACAGTTACGTTATTACCCTGGAAATACAAGGTAAAATGCTCACAAGCGAACAACTCAGTAAAGAAATCGATAGCCTGATGACAAGAGGAAACTCACACATCACATTTATCATCGGCGGATCAAACGGATTACATAGCAAAGTATTACAACGTAGCAACTACGCACTATCATTCAGTAAAATGACATTCCCACATCAAATGATGAAAGTCGTGTTGATGGAGCAAGTATATAGAGCATTTAAGATAATGCGAGGGGAAAGTTATCATAAGTGAAACTAAAAAATTATAAAAACTTAAGGGAGGATTTAAGAAATGGAATTTTATCACTTAAATGGGGATAAAGATTTATTGGAAGGTTTAAATACAAAAGAAAAACAAGAACAGGTCTCTACATTTATAAATAAACAACTTTCAGCAAATAATTTAGCGGTATTTATCGGTTCAGGATGTTCGACAGGTGCAATTCCTTTAATGTCTATTACAATGAAAAGCATATTAGAAGAAAGAGATATAGTTTTACAATATGTTAAAAATTTTCTGGATTTAAAAGAAATTAAAGAGTTTACAAATTATCTAGAAGCAAGAGTAACTGAAAAAACACAAGAGAAAGAAATAAAAACGCTAGATATGATAAATAGTCATTTATGTCATGAAGAATTTAAAACCTTAAAAGAATATATAGATTGGTTAAATGAACAAGATTTTGAACTAAAAGAGGAAATATTGAAAATAATAGATTGCTATTATCTTAATTATAATAATATTGAAGAATTACTAAATTGGATACAAAATGGACTTCATTATGATAGTAATAATGAAGAATTGAAAAACGTATTTACTACTTTAAAAAGAGAGTTTATAAAAACTATTCCTAAAGTCGGTGATGAAAAATATAGTATGGAAACGTATGAAATATATAGAAATTTTTATCGTTATGTCTTTGATAAAAGAACTGAGCAAAAATTTAAAGTATCAATTTTTACTACAAATTATGATTTGTTTAATGAGTATGCACTTGAGAATAATAATATTATCTATACCACGGGTATACAAAATACAATACTTAAAAAATTTGATATTAATCAATTTAAATATCGAGTTGTAGATGATACAAATAGGTATAAAGAAAAGTGGCAACCAGTGGCTAAAGAGGCAAATTTATATAAAATACATGGTTCAATAAATTGGAAATCGAATGAAGAAGGTGAATTACAACAAATCGATTTTAATGATGAAGAGGATCAAGTAGTTATTTACCCAACTATGTTAAAACACAAGGAAACAGCACAAGCACCGTATTCAGAATTGTTCAGAGAATTCTCTAACTGTTTACAAAAAAAAGATACTACTTTGATTATTATAGGATATGGATTTCCAGATGAACATATCAATAATATAATAGCCCAAAATTTAAAGAACCAAGACTTTAATTTAATAATATTTGGTGATATTGAAGAAGAAAACTTGAAGAATTTTTATGATAATTTTAAGAATTTTAATTTACATGTCATTGGCGGTAATATAGGTAAAGGCGACCAAAAAGTACATTATTTCCAGTTTATTGTGGAAAAATTTTTGAAAAATAATGGTTTGGATAATCTCAAAGGAGAAGAGGAAATAAATGCATAGTATTGGAAAAGTTACTAGCGTTACATTTGAAAAACTAATATTCGAAGTCAGTGATTTTGAAAAGTTAAATTACAACTTGTTAGGTCAAATATACATAACTAAAGGTGTAATAGATTATGTAACGATAAGAAATGAATATAGTGAAAAATTTATATACCAAGTTGTAAAAGTAGAAGATAAAGAAATCACATTATCTAATGAAGAGGACTCTAAATTTAAATATCATGGTAATTTCGAGTGTGTACCAGTAGGAATGATTAAGGGTGGAAAAATTGAGTTTAATTTAAAGAAATATCCTTTTTTACAAGATAAAGTATATTTAACTAGTCAAGAAGAAATGAAAATAGTATTTTCACATTCTCATAATGAAAAAGATATAACAATTGGACTCATAGATGATCAATATCCTGCTCGTTTTAATACAACAAAATTATTAACGAATCATACAGCAATAATTGGAAATACAGGGTCGGGGAAATCTACAACAGTGCGCCAAATTATTTCAAAAATTAATAATCAAAACACTAAAAATTTATATTTTCACATATTTGATGTTCATGATGAATATCAAAAAATATCCGGAGTTAAAAGAGTCGATGTGCTAAATGATTTTAAAATTAATATTAAAAAATTAGAGATGCAAGACTGGATAAATTTGATTAAACCTTCCGAACTGGTACAATTACCTATTTTACAAATGGCATTAAAGTATGCCAGTGCTCTTGAGAATAAAATAATCACTGAAAAGTGGTTGAAGTGTTATATAGCATTAGAATTATATAGAAATCAACAAACAGATGCTGTAACAAAGCGTACTAAGATTTTGAGTATATTGCAAGGAACAAATATTAATGTGGAAGCATATGATTCTACATATGGAAATATGAATAATGTTGAAGAAAAAAATTTCATTGAGAGTTTAGAAAACGTGGTAAATGATGTCAATGGTATTACTGTTTTAAGTGAAGTAGTTGAAAAGGCAACATATAATGTATCTAATTTCAATAAATTATTAGAGGGATTAAACTATGTATTTTTACTTGAGGAAAGTAAAGGAAATAACCAAGCAAGAGCTTATTCTGCAACACTTGAAACTCGCATAAAAAATGTACAAACGCGATTTTCTAAATTATTTGGAAATAAAGATACTGATATAGATGAGAAATCAATTGTTTATTCAGTTTCGGAATTAGATGATGATTTATTATTATTTTTTACTACATATATTTTAAAAAAAGAATTTGAAAAAAATAAAGTCTTGGAATTAGAAAATCGTTCAGTTAACGTTTTCATTTTTGAAGAGGCACATAGATATATATCCAAATTAAAAGAAAGTAGTCAATTTAATGAAGTAGAAGTGTTTAAAAAAATAGCCAGAGAGGGTAGGAAATTCGGGTGTTTTTTAATGTTATCAAGTCAAAGGCCAAGTGAACTATCATCTACTGTTTTATCACAATGTAATAATTATATAGTTCATAGGATAAAAAATAACGTGGATTTAGATTATTTATTAAACACTATCCCTTACATAAACAAATTTCAATTAAATCGTTTTTCTTATTTACCCACAGGGACAGCCTATATAGTAGGTGAGTTGTTCCCAATTCCAGTGGAAATAGATATATTTGAAGAATTTTCTAAAAATATCACTCTAACGCCCGAAATAGTTTATATACAAAGCTCTAAAAAATAGTCTTGGTCATATTGGTTGAAGATGATTTATATGAATGATATTGAAAGTAAAAATATCAGAATCTAGAAGGTAGAGTGAATAGCAGTATTTTAGAGAAAATGAGTGCGAAACTGCAAATGTTATATATAGAAAAGATTTTCATGCTAAAAGGGTTTGCTATAAAGTTCTTTGTAATCTTATTATCAGAGAAGGCAATTCCATTTTTAAGATTATTATACTTATAAAAGTTCAATAATTTATATTAAGAGAATTATATAAAGTAAAGGAGAATTGTTATGGTTTATTTAATTCCTGATGATAGGTTTAGTACAGAGTTTAATCAAAGTCGTGGTGAAAAAATATTATATGAGAAATTTAAATCATTAAGTGATGACTTTTATATTTTTCATTCTATGCATATACCTGTAAAAATAGATGGATATTTATTAGATAAAGAATTTGATTTTATTGTTTTTAATCCACATTATGGAATTTTATGTATTGAAGTTAAAAGTGGAAATATAATTTGTGAAAATGGAAGAATAAAACAGCAACAGAATGCGAATATCGTCACAAAAGAAAAAGATGGTTATAAGTATATTGATCCATTGGCTCAAATAAGAAGCGCTAAATATCAATTGATTGCAGAATTAAAGAAGAATTATCCTAAAGGTTTTTCAAGTTATGCAATAAACTCATGCGTCTGGTTTACTGATATTACTAAAAAGAATACTTCTGGAGAGCTACCAATAAATTATCGTTTATATAAACGTACTTTATGGAAAGATGATATAGATAATGTTGAAGAAACATTAATTTCAATATTTAAAAATCAACAAATTAAGAAAAAATATATAGAGAGAAATGAAAGTGCAATTAATGCAGTTTTGAATACAATAGCTCCACATTTTTCTGCTGTTGTACCAATGAATGAATTATTTCAATTGCACAAAGAAGTTTTTAAAGCGATGACTCTAGATCAAATGGAAGCAATGAAAATGTTTGAAGAAAACAAAGTTGTACTTGTAGAAGGAATGGCAGGTACTGGAAAATCTATTCTAGCTTTGGAAAAGGCAAAGGATTTAACTAAGTCTAATGAAGATACTTTGATTATTTGTTTTAATCGTTTTTTAAAAGAATATTTTGTGAATTACTTAGATAAAAATGATAGTGGCGTTAAAGTTATGAATTTACATAATTTATATTATTATTATCATAAATCATTCTGTAAAAAACTAACTAAAGAAGTACAGATAGATTTATTAACAAATATCCTTTCAAATATTAATGATTTTCCATTTTCTAATATTATTATCGATGAAGCCCAAGATTTTAGTTATGAAATATTAGATTTATTTTCTAATATTGTTAAAGAAAAAAATGGGAATTTCTATGTTTTTTATGATATTAACCAGAAACATAATGATAATAATTCTGATGAATGGTTACTTGAATTCGAAGCACCTAGATGCAAATTGTTTAATAATTGTAGAAATACAGTTGAAATTACTGAAGCTATTTCAAAATTAAATTTTATAGATAAAACAAAATCTAAATATGAAGTAAGAGGTATGTATCCACAACTATATATTCAAGATAATCCAGTGGATTTATTTGATAAACTTAAAGAAAAAATCTCTTTTTATAAGGATAAAGGTATAGATTATAAAGATATGGTTATACTATCATTAAACTCTTCTTATGAATTAGATGAAAAAAGATTTGAAGGTTTAAATGTAAGTATTGAGGAAAAGGATAATCAAATTTTGTTAACTACTGCTAGAAAATTCAAAGGGTTGGAAGCGGAAGTTGTATTTATTATAGATGTTCCTGATTCTATTTTTGATAATGAAAAAGAAAAAAACTTATATTACATTGCATTATCAAGAGCAAGACATATAACAGAAAGTTTTTTGTTGTTTAGTCAAAAACAAAAAAATAATTTCAAACAATCATTAGGAACTAATGATGAGCCAATGAAGAATAAACTTTTTGAAAAATATTCTATAAAGTTAATTGAATAAAATTCGTGTACTCTTTATAAAATATTTAGTGAAAGTGTACTATAAAAAATATTTATTTAAGGTAATATAATTGCAATAATAAAATCCAGATGGTCAAATAATTCGAATATTGAAATGATTTAATTTATAAATAGATAACAATCATTAACTATAAACAAAAATTTAAAGAATGAAGTAAGTAATTATAATTTGGAAGAGCTAAATCATGTAGTTAGTGAATTAAGGTTATAAGAGTAGCAAGTATAATTAACTTATATTGATTGAGTTTTTAGCAAATTAACTAATAAGTGATTGGTTTTTACTACTTTATACTTTTTTTAAAAAAATGTCGATTTCACTGATACTTATGAAGATATGCTAAAGCTTTAAATGAACAAGGTGCAACGATATAATGAATGATATGGGGGTTATATTTTGTTTAAGAAGATAATTGTATTCATTAGTTTAAGTGTTATGGCTTTGTTTGGTTATGTTAGATTGAAAGAAAAGCGTAGTTTTAAAAGTTTTCTTTATGAAATGATGATTAGAATAATGAAAATGAAGAAACCTTACTTAAGTATAGAAAATGCTAAAAATGAAATTAATAAAGTAAAGTATCAAACGGCTGGAGAATTTGAAGGGACAAATTATAAATTCAAAAATAGTGTCCAAGTAGAAACGTTACAAGGGTCGAAGATATATATTGTGAATGATAAACCTAATTCGAAGCAAAAGGTTGTTTTATATATACATGGTGGTGCTTGGTTTAAAGATCCTTTCAAAGCTCATTTTGAATTTGTTGATAAACTTGCGACAGAAATTGACGCTAAAGTGATGATGCCTATATATCCTAAAACACCTCACGCTACGTACAAAGAAACATTTGACTTACTCGAAGAAATTTACAAAAATGATATTTTGAATAATGAGGACACAAGTCAAATTATAATCATGGGAGATTCTGCGGGTGGACAAATATCATTATCATTTTCTCAATATATTAAAACGTTAGGATTAGCGCAACCGAGTAATATTGTATTAATTTCGCCAATTCTCGATGCTACATTATCTAATCCCGAAACGTATGTATATGAAAAAATCGATCCAATGTTAGCTACACCAGGAAGCAAATATATTATAGAACTCTGGGCAGGAGATACGCCGATTGATAATTGGAGAATTTCTCCAATGTTCGGAGATCTAGAAGGCTTAGGTCATATTACAATTTCAATAGGTACGAAAGAAGCTTTATATCCAGACGCAGTTAAATTTTCTAACATGTTAAATTTAAAAAACATCGTGCATGATTTCTTACCAGGACTGAATTTGTTCCACGTTCATCCAATATTAAATATACCGGAAAGAACGCAGTTTTTAGATCAAATTAAAGATATTATCGAGAGAACTGAATAATGGAAATTAATTATGTATATAAAAAAGAGCTCATCTATAATGTCAGATGAGCTCTTTTTGAGTGTCGACAAAGTCTTATACTTTGCCGGCATTTTTTTATGCGCATGCTTTCCGCGGGCATGTTCTCAGTCTGTAGTCTTCGAATCGCTATAATTAAAATTTATATAACAGTTTACATTTGTGCTTCAAACTCATCGAGTAATGCTCGAACTTCGTCTGCTGTGTTTGTATTCATCAATTGATTGCGCAGTTCGCCAGCACCTCTCATGCCACGTACATAGATTTTAAAGAATCTGCGTAAACTTTTAAATTGTTTAGCTTCATTTGTAGAATATTTTTCGAACAATGTTAAGTGTAATCTCAACAGATCTAATAATTCTTTACTCGTATGTTCGCGTGGTTCTTTTTCAAAGGCAAAGGGATTATGGAAAATACCTCTTCCAATCATTACACCATCAATGCCATATTTTGTTGCAAGTTCAAGACCTGTTTTTCTATCTGGTATATCACCGTTTATCGTTAGCAATGTATTTGGTGCGATCTCGTCACGCAAATTTTTGACTTCTTCGATTAATTCCCAGTGTGCATCTACATTACTCATTTCTTTACGCGTACGTAAGTGTATAGATAAGTTTGCTATGTCTTGTTCAAAGACATGCTTTAGCCAATCTTTCCACTCTTCTATTTTATAGTAACCGAGGCGAGTTTTAACACTCACCGGTAGACCACCCGCTTTAGCTGCTTGAATAATTTCAGCTGCAGTTTCAGGTCGTAGAATCAAGCCAGACCCTTTACCTTTGCCAGCAACATTAGCTACTGGACAACCCATATTCAAATCAATACCTTTAAAGCCCATCTCTGCCATACCGATACTCATTTCTCGGAAATGCTCAGGTTTGTCTCCCCATATATGAGCGACAATAGGCTGTTCATCTTCACTAAAAGTTAAGCGACCACGAACACTGTGAATACCTTCAGGGTGACAAAAGCTTTCAGTATTTGTAAATTCAGTGAAAAACACATCTGGCCTAGCAGCTTCACTGACAACATGACGAAAGACGATATCAGTTACATCTTCCATAGGTGCCAATATAAAAAATGGACGTGGTAATTCACTCCAAAAATTTTCTTTCATAATATATTTAAACCTTCTTTTCTATTAATATCTCGACTTTTTGTCCATGATGATATTACCACAAATTTTCAATTTACACAAAAGGATGTTGATGATTAAAAAATCGAATTATTTCTTGTGTAATTTCAAATGTAACGCGTGAACTTTTTCTGCTAATTCTTGAACTGGACCATCGACGTCTGCATTTTCAATAATTTGATGGATTGGTAAACTTTTTACTGGTGATGGAGGTGCACCGATTTCACTTAACCATGTATTTAGTTGTTCAGAAGAACTTGCATAAACGATTCTACCAAGACCTACCCAACCATGTGCAGCGGCACACATCGGGCAGTGTTCACCTGAAGTGTAAACCGTTGCTAGCTTGCGTTCTTCAGGTGATAAATGATTTGCTGCCCATTTTGCTATTTCAAACTCAGGGTGTCTTGTATGATCACCACCACTAACATGATTATGATCTTCAAATATAATGTCACTTTCAGAACTTACTAAAATAGATCCAAACGGTTCATCACCTTTATTCAATGCTTGTTCTGCTAACGCTACACATCGTTTTAAATAAGTAATATCAGATTGACTAATCATCTAATAGCCTCCTTAATTATTATAATTTTAATGAAATACATAGGTAATTACAAATGAATAGTATTTATTTAGATAATCAAAACATAGACATTGGACAACTAAATCCGTTATTATATTGATATTCATTCTATCGTTATGGGAAAATGTATTTACTACAATAAGGGGTGTCATATGAAGATAAATAAAATCATTAATAATAATGTGATTAGTGTCACCCAAAACAACCAAGAACGTGTTGTGATGGGGAAAGGGATTGGGTTTCGTAAGCAAGAAGGCGATATTGTAGAGGAGTCAAAGATTGAAAAGATTTTTGAATTGAATAACCAAGAAATATCTGAGCGCTTTAAAACGTTATTAATTGAAGTACCAATTGAAGTTGTTCAAGCGGTCGAAAAGATTATTGAGGTTGCGAAGAATGAATATAATAAAGATTTAAGTGATACGATTTATGTTGCACTTACTGATCATATTAACTTTGCTATTGAACGTCAACGTGAAGGTATGGCTATAAAGAATGGCTTGTTATGGGAAATTAAGAAATTCTATCCTACTGAGTATGAGATTGGTTTACGTGCTTTGGACTGGATTGAAGAAATTGTAGGCGTTAAATTATTAACTGATGAAGCGGGGTTCATCGCAATACATTTATTAAATGCAGAACATAATAATTTTGCAGATTTTAATCAAGTGACAGAAATGGTGCAGAATATTTTAAGTTTAGTGAAGTATCATTTTAGGTTGGATTTTGATGAAGAGAGTTTAACTTACTTTAGATTTATGACGCATTTGAAATTTCTTGCACAGCGTATCATTTCTAAGAAACCGCTGAATACAAACGAATTTGAACTGTTCGATATTGTGAAAGAGAAGTATAAAGATGCGTATAAATGTGTGAAGAAGATTGAAGTATTTTTATTGAAAAAATATCAATATGAAATGACACACGACGAAGCTTTATATTTAACGATTCATATACAAAGATTAATATCTAGAAATGTAAGCGTTGACAATTGATGATTTTGTGATATATTTATGTTAAGAAAAACAAAATAAACAATTAATTGTTTAGGATTGTAACTGTTCGGCAGGCGAGACCTAAACCATTAATAGATGAATTTATCTTAGGATAAGTGTATCTATTTGTGGTTTAGGTCTTTTTTTATTGTTCTAAACAAGACGGGAGTGAAAGTAATGGCAAATGATCAAAAAATGGCTGATGAAATACTAAAAAATATCGGCGGAAGTGGTAATGTAAAGAATTTAACACATTGTATGACACGTTTAAGATTTGTGTTAAAGGATGAGAGTAAAGCAAAAGATGAGAACATAAAAAATATTGATGGGGTAATGGGTTTACGTAAACAGGGTGGACAATACCAAGTTATCGTTGGTAATAACGTTTCACAAACATATACTGAGTTAATGAAATTAGGTGTAAGCGGTGGCGCTAAAAGTAACGAACCTGTTGAAAAGAAAAAATTAACATTTAAACAAGTTGGTATTAATATATTAGATGCTATTATTGGTACGATGTCACCATTAATTCCTGCCATTATTGGTGGGTCTATGATTAAATTATTAGCAATGCTTTTGAATATGACAGGCGTATTATCTGTTGATAGTTCAACTTATAATATTTTAAATACTATAGGAGATGCACCATTCTTCTTCTTACCAATGTTAGTCGCAGTATCTGCAGCTAGGAAGTTTAACAGTAACGTATTCTTAGCACTCGCAATAGCAGGCGTCATGGTTCACCCAGTATTTATGGAAATTATGGAAAAAGCAGCTGAAGGAAAAGAAGCAACATTCGCATTTGTTCCAGTTATGTCAGTAAAATATACGTATACAATTATTCCAGCAATTGTTATGACATGGTTGCTGAAATATATTGAAGATTTTGCAGATCGTATTACACCAATCGTAATGAAGAATTTCTTAAAACCAATGTTAATCTTATTAATTGCAGCACCTATTGCAATTATTATTGTTGGACCTACGGGTATTTTAATAGGTACAGGGTTATCTGAAATTGTATTCTTTGTACATGATAAATTAGGATTCTTAGCAGTAGCAATTGTTGGTGCGTTATGGCCATTATTAGTTATGACAGGTATGCACCGTGTGTTCACACCAACGATTGTTCAAACAATTGCAGAAACTGGTGAAGAAGCTATGGTTATGCCATCTGAGATTGGTGCAAACTTATCTCTTGGTGGGGTTTCACTTGCAGTAGCACTTAAGACAAAAAATAGGGAATTAAGACAAACATCATTAGCAGCAGCGTCATCTGCAATTATCGCTGGTATTACTGAACCTGCATTATATGGGGTAGCGATTCGACTAAAACGTCCAATGATTGCATCAGTTATTACAGGCTTTGTGGCAGGTGCAGTGGCCGGTTTAGCAGGACTTGCGAGTCATTCTATGGCAGCACCTGGACTATTTACGAGTGTTCAGTTTATAGATCAAGATAATCCAATGAGTATTTTATGGGTAGTTGTTGTAATGGTATTATCAGTTGTACTGTCATTTATTTTAACTTTAGTGATTGGATTTGAAGATATTCCAGAATCAGAAGATGAATTATTAGATTTAGGTACGAAAGATAATATTACGGTTGCTTCACCAATTGAAGGTATAATCAAACCAATTTCAAGTGTGCAAGATGATGTCTTTAGTAGAGAAGTAATTGGAAAGAGTATCGCGATTGAACCAACAGGTAATACAATATATGCACCAGTAACGGGTACAGTGACTTCAGTCTTCCCTACTAACCATGCTATTGGTATTACTGGTGATAGTGGAATAGAAGTATTAATTCATGTAGGTATTGATACAGTGAAATTAAATGGTGAACCATTCACAACTGCAGTTGAACAAGGAGACCATGTCAATGTTGGTGATGTAGTTGGAACATATGATTTAGCTCAAATTATTGAAGCGGGTTATGATCCTACAACAATCGTAGTCATTACAAATACAGAAGACTATGAATCTATTACATCATTTGACAGAGCGGACGTTGAAGCATATACATCAATATTAGGAGCGGTTAAATCATGACAATAAAGACTTTTCCAGAAAATTTCCTTTGGGGTGGTGCTATAGCAGCCAACCAAACTGAAGGTGCATGGACTGAAGGTGGCAGAGGGTTAAGTAATATAGACTTAATCCCTCATGGTGCTAATCGACGAGACATTAAAATAGGAAATAAAAAATCCGAACTAAGTGATGAAGAATATTATCCAAGCCATACTGGTATTGATTTTTATCATCATTATAAAGAAGATATTGCGATGCTTGCTGAAATGGGATTGAAAGTTTTTAGAACATCTATTTCTTGGAGTAGAATTTATCCGAATGGTGATGAATCAACACCGAATCAAGCAGGTATTGATTATTACACTGATTTATTTAAGACATGTAAAGAACATAATATGGCGTTACTCGTAACACTTGCACATTTTGATATTCCGATGGGGATTGTTGAAAAGTACAACGGTTGGAAGAATAGAGAAACAATCGATTTATATGTTAAATTTGCAGAAACATGTTTTGAAAGCTTTGGAGAATACGTGAACTATTGGATTCCATTTAATGAAATCAATGTTGTGTTACACAGTCCATTTTCAGGCGGTGGCTTAAACTTTGATGAAACTGAAAATAGAGAAGAACTATTATATCAAGCAGCACATTATATGTTAGTTGCAAGTGCTAAATCTGTAGAAAGTTGTCATCGTATCACACCGAAAGCACAAATTGGTTGTATGATCGCAGGCGGTAGTTTCTATCCTTATAGCTGTAACCCAGAAGATGTTTGGCAATCAATGAATGATGAGAGAACAAATACATTCTTTGTAGATGTACAAGCAAAAGGAAAATATCCTTATTACATGGATGCATTCTTTAAATCTAAAGGAATCAATATTGAAATCAGTGAAAGTGATAAAGAAATATTAAAGCAAACCGTTGATTTTGTCGCGTTTAGTTATTATGCATCTCGAACATCTATTGCAGATATATCAAGAGTAGAAGCAAACGAAGGCAACATTATTGTATCCGCCAAAAACCCTTACTTAAAAATGAGTGATTGGGGATGGGTCATAGATCCACTTGGATTAAGAATTACAATGAATCAAATATATGAAAGATTTGAGAAACCACTATTTGTCGTAGAAAATGGATTAGGAGCAAAAGATAAAATAGAAGCGGACGGTACTATACAAGATGATTACCGAATTGATTATATGCAACAACACATCGACGCAATGTATGATGGCATACAAGATGGCGTACCACTACTAGGTTATATCAGTTGGGGAATTATTGATTTAGTATCAGCATCAACAGGCGAAATGAGTAAACGATACGGTATGATTTATGTTGATAAAGATAATGCTGGTAACGGAACATTAGAACGAAGAAAGAAAAAATCATTTGATTGGTATAAACAAGTGATAGCACAAAATGGAATAGAAATAAATTGATGAGTTAAGGCAAAACTTCTGGATTGCGCAGAAGTTTTGCTTTAATATTTTTACCTAAAATTATTCAAAATGGATTTAAAGTTTCCTTTTCAGCACTAACATTCCCATGGGTCACTACGGCAGCTTCATTATACAATGTGAATCATAAAATTTATTTTATTGATATATTATCTAACGGTTTCAATGTGCTATTCGTTATAGAAATTATATGGGCAGGAATCATCGTGCTCTATGTCCTATACAAATATATGATGTTCTTAATTACTAAAGATGTCGTTTATAGTTAAACTGATCATTTATTATATGCTCTCTACCTTGATAAATAAATTGAGGTAGAGAGCTTTTGTATTAATTGTCTAAATATTAAAAAATAATCTACACTTTTTAAAATATGTAGATTATTAATAAAATTTGATATTTATTAAAAAAAGTAGTGGAAAATTACAAGACAATTATGTAATATAAAAAAGCACGATTTTTTAGACGACAAATTATTGCGAATAAAATATCATGTAAAACACAAAATAAATTATAAATTTTATTTTTGTGATATTTATTAACTTAATTACGGGAGATTTATTCTAAATAAAAAATATGGAGGTAGGGTTTTTGAACAATAAAAAGAACAACAAACGACTTGATTTTTTGCCTAATCGCATTAATAAGTACTCAATTCGTAAATTTTCAAACGGGATAGCATCAGCACTTGTAGGTGCATTAATGGTCATTGCATTATCAAATGATAATAAGGCAGAGGCATCGGAAGAACAGCAAGTAGTAGATTTCAATAAGGTTCATCAAGAAAGTAATAATGGGAACGTTGAAATATCACCAGCTAGAGAAGAAATAAAGCCAAGCATAGATCAAAAAGCTAGTGAACCAGTACAAGAAACAGAAGATGTGAAACCGGAAGTAAGCTCGGAAGATAATAAAGCAGTACAAGAAACAGAAGCAGTAAAACCAGAAGTAAACACAGAAGATAAAGAAGCAGTACAAGAAACAGAAGCAGTAAAACCAGAAGCAAACACAGAAGATAAAGAAACAGTGCAAGAAACAGAAGCAGAAAAACCAGAAGTAAACACAGAAGATAAAGAAGTAGTACAAGAGACAGAAAAAGTAAAACCGGAAGTAAACACAGAAGATAAAGAAGCAGTCCAAGAAACAGAAGAAGTAAAACCGGAAGTAAACACAGAAGATAAAGAAGTAGTGCAAGAATCAGAAGAAGTAAAACCGGAAGAAAAACCAGAAGACAATAAAGTAGTTCAAGATAAAGAACAAGAAAAACCAGAAGTAACTACTAAAGAAGAAGAACAATCGAATGAAACAACAGTGAAAAAAGAACCAATTCAAGTAACAGAAGAAAAATCGAAAAGTAGAAGCAATACGCCTTCTGAGAAAAGCACTGTTTCTCAACCTGCTAGTAGAAACGAGAAAATAGTGAATGGTTTCTATACAGAGAACAACATTGGCAAAGATGACCAAGCTAAGATTAATAAATATTTACCTAAAAATATAAGTGAATTATCAGAAGAAGAAATTAAAAAGCAAATTTTGATGCTTGCTTTGAAATATAATGTTCTGAAAGAAGAGACTACACCAACTGTAACAACAAGTTCTGTAAAAAAAGAAAGTTCAAGTTTGAGATCTAAAAGAAGTCTAAGTGCTAATGCAAGTGGTAATAATGTGACAAATCAAATAGATTTTACTAACACTACAATAAACGTAAAAAATAATACAGTTAAACCTTTAAATGCTGAAAGTTATAATCTTTTAACTTCGTTCAAAACTAATTCTTCAGTTAAAAAAGGTGATTATTTTATTATTAAAGGTTCTGCTAACACTATTAATGACGATTTAAATCATCAAAATTCAAGTGCACCAGTAATTAAAGATAAGAATGGCAATATTATAGCTATAGGGATATATGATCCTAAAACAAGAGAATATAAATATACATTTACTGATTTTGTAGAAGATAAAGCGAGTATTAGTGGTAGTTTGAAATTTTCACAATATATCAATAGAGATACTGTTCGAAATAATTCAAACGAAACGATTACTTATACTTTTGGTGATAATGTAGTATCAAAAAATGTTAGAGTTATTTACGAAAACGGTATTATAGAAGAAGCATCATCAAATATTGGTTCATCGTATACGCACTATAATAGCGAGACAAAAAAATACGAACAAACGATTTATATTAATCCTAAGAAAAAGAATGCATATTATTCTGAAGTGTACATTAGAGGTTACAAGAATGATTTAGGTGATAGTTCAGCCCAAATAAATTCAAATACTCAAATTGTGATTTATAAAGTTAAAAATGGCGTTGCTTTAAATGACAGTTATTACAATGATGCTGAGAATCTTATTGATGTAACTGATCAATTTTATTTTACAAATTATCAAAATGCTGTTGGCATAAACTTTGGTAATATATATGGCACAACATATATAATAAAAGTAATCTCTAAAGAAAATGAAGCGGTCAATAAAGACTTAATACAGTCAGTAGATATGCACTCTACAAGTCAAAATGGAATATATAACTCAGTGAGTTTTTATAACTATATTGAATTAACGGATAACTCAGCAGAAGGTGAAGGAGAATCCCAATCAATAAGCGAATCGATCAGTGAAAGTATATCTATAAGTGACTCAGAGTCAGTTAGTGAAAGTGAGTCGTTAAGTGAGTCAGAATCAATTAGTGAAAGTGAATCATTAAGTGAGTCAGAATCAATTAGCGAAAGTGAATCATTGAGTGAGTCAGAATCAATTAGTGAAAGTGAATCAATTAGTGAAAGTGAATCATTGAGTGAGTCCGAATCAATTAGCGAAAGCGAATCATTGAGCGAATCCGAATCAATCAGCGAAAGTGAATCATTGAGCGAATCCGAATCAATCAGTCAAAGTGTGTCTTTGAGTGACTCAGAGTCAGTTAGTTTGTCACAGTCAATAAGCGAATCAGAGTCTATAAGTGAGTCAGAATCAATAAGCGAATCAGAGTCTATAAGTGAGTCAGAATCAATAAGCGAATCAGAGTCTATAAGTGAGTCAGAATCAATCAGTGAATCTGAATCTATAAGCGAATCAGAGTCTATAAGTGAGTCAGAATCAATCAGTGAATCTGAATCTATAAGCGAATCCGAATCAATCAGTCAAAGTGTGTCTTTGAGTGACTCAGAGTCAGTTAGTTTGTCACAGTCAATCAGCGAATCAATCAGCGAATCTGAATCTATAAGCGAATCCGAATCAATTAGTGAGTCAGAATCAATAAGCGAAAGTGAATCAATTAGTGAGTCCGAATCTATAAGTGAATCAGAATCAATCAGTGAATCCGAGTCTATTAGCGAGTCCGAATCTATAAGTGAATCAGAATCAATCAGTGAATCGGAATCTATTAGTGAATCGGAATCTATTAGTGAATCGGAATCAATTAGTGAATCGGAATCAATTAGTGAATCGGAATCAATTAGTGAATCGGAATCTATTAGTGAATCGGAATCTATTAGTGAATCGGAATCTATTAGTGAATCGGAATCTATTAGTGAATCGGAATCTATTAGTGAATCGGAATCAATTAGTGAATCGGAATCAATTAGTGAATCCGAATCAATCAGCGAGTCTGAATCAATTAGTGAGTCAGAATCATTAAGTGAATCAGAATCAATAAGCGAATCAGAATCTATTAGCGAATCAGAATCAATAAGCGAGTCAGAATCAATAAGCGAGTCAGAATCAATTAGTGAGTCAGAATCGATCAGTGAATCGGAATCAATCAGCGAGTCAGAGTCAATCAGTGAATCAGAATCAATTAGCGAGTCCGAGTCATTAAGCGAATCCGAATCAATCAGCGAGTCAGAATCAATTAGTGAGTCAGAATCATTAAGTGAGTCCGAGTCTATTAGTGAATCAGAATCTATCAGTGAATCAGAATCAATAAGTGAATCAGAATCAATTAGCGAATCTGAATCTATAAGCGAATCAGAATCGATCAGTGAATCGGAATCTATTAGCGAAAGCGAATCAATAAGTGAATCAGAGTCAATCAGTGAGTCAGAATCTATTAGTGAGAGCGAATCATTAAGTGAATCAGAATCAATTAGCGAGTCCGAGTCATTAAGCGAATCAGAATCATTAAGCGAGTCGGAATCTATCAGTGAATCAGAATCAATAAGCGAATCGGAATCTATTAGTGAATCCGAATCGATCAGCGAAAGCGAATCATTAAGTGAATCCGAGTCTATCAGTGAATCGGAATCTATTAGTGAGTCAGAATCAATTAGTGAAAGTGAATCATTGAGTGAATCAGAATCAATAAGCGAATCAGAATCAATTAGTGAGTCAGAATCGTTAAGCGAATCCGAGTCAATTAGCGAATCAGATTCATTAAGTGAGTCCGAATCAGAACCAAATAGTGAGAGTGAATCATTAAGCGAGTCCGAATCAATTAGTGAATCAGAATCTGTTAGTGAAAGTGATTCTTATAGTGAGTCAGAGTCTATTAGTGAGAGTGATTCATATAGCGAATCAGAGTCTATTAGCGAGTTCGAGTCATTGAGTGAGTCCGAATCAATTAGTGAAAATGACTCATTAAGTGAATTTGAAACTTTATCTTCGGATGCTTTAAATGAGGATGATGAGATTTCTAACACGAATAAACAACAAGATGATCACAACAAAGATCATGGTAATAAATTGCCAGATACAGGTGAGGTTGCTACTAATAATGGATTGGTTTCTGGCCTTGCCGCGCTTGCTGGTATTGCTTTATTAAGAGGTAGACGTAGAAAAAATACGGATAATAATTAATTTATATTGGTGGATTTCTTCAAGTAAGGAAATTTATTAGGGGCTGGGACAAGGAAATGTCTCAGCCTCTAATATTATATTGTTAGTAGATGAATAGATTGAATATGCGCTTATATCTAGTTTTTATAAGAAAATTTCAAAACCAAAACTTATATTTTAAATATAAAAAATAAATTGATAATTAATAGATATGTTGTATAATTTATAGACATTGTTGAGTTGAAGTATTTTTAAATGGATATTTAGTTAAATGAGATGTTTAATTAAAGCTTACAAAGAAAAGGGATGAATTTTTTTGGAAACAAGAAATTTAATTATAGAAACTGCAAAGGAATTATTAGTTGAAAGGGGATACCATGATTTAAAGGTAGCTGATATTTGTCGAACTGCTGGTTTAGGTAAAGGGACTTTTTATTACTATTTTGAACATAAAAGCCAATTAATCGATATTATCGGTATGATGTTAATCAACGAAATAGAATATCAAATTAATCAACTAGATAATCAGAAAAGCACTGATGCTATGATTATTGATCTTTTTAATATTTTTATAGATTTTTCGATTGAAAAACGACAAATAATGAATAATTTATTAGCTGCTACGAGTGAAAGTGAATGGATGAATAGTTTGCGTACAGGTTATAAGCCATTTAGAAAAGTTATTGCACTTAAGTTGTTTAACGATGAATCAGCAAGCTCATTATTTAAAGTAAAATATATAATGGGGATTGTAGATTTTTATATTAAAGAAGAGATTTTAGATAATAATATTGCTAAAGATGACCGTATTTTATCGGTTTATATAAAAATGATCATGAGTGGAATCGATTCTGTTTCTGAAAACGACTTTAAATAATAAAAAATTTTTAATTTAGTGTATATTTTCCATAAAATTTATTGTATAATCTAAAAGGTTTGTATTTAGCAAATAAATAAATTTGTTAAATACTAATTTTTAGAATATAACTGACTCGTGGTCAGTAATCATAATTTTAAAAAGTAAGAAGGTAAATAAAATGAATAATGTTGATATAAGTAAAGAAGAATTAGAACGACTTAATAAAGAAATTGAAGATGAATTACGTGAATATGATTTTAAAAAAGAGAAAAAACAAGAAAAGAAACAATTCTTTACTCTAAAGTTTATGTGTACATTCTTTTTAGTGATTTTAATGGTATCAAGCTTAGTTAGATTGTTTATATAATACAAAACTGATAAAAATATAAGGTGAGGTGATACAGGTGACAGTTTATAATATTAATCTTGGAATTGGATGGGCAAGTAGTGGTGTTGAGTATGCGCAATTATATAGAGCGCAGTTATTAAGAAAGTGCGAGCAAACGATTAAATTCGTCTTTTTAGACTTTATTAAAAATGAAAACATTCAAACATTAACTGAGAATATAGGATTTAAAGATGATGAAATAATATGGTTGTATCAGTATTTTACAGATATAAAAATTGCACCTACAAGTGTGACAATTGAGGAAATTACTAGTCAATTACATTCAGAGGTTACAAAAATTGAAGATAAAGGCAAAGTGAGACGCATTTATTACAATAGTGATCATAACTATATAAATTGTCATTTAAAGAATGAAGACAGTGATATTGTCGATAGAGTTGAATATATTTCTAGAGGAAAGTTAATTAGAAGAGATTATTACTCGTATGTTCGAATCTTATCAGAATACTATGCGCCTGAAGATAATGCTGCAAAGTTATATATGAGAACTTTTTATAATGAAGATGGCTCAATTGCTTACAATGAATATGTAAATGAAGATGAAAGCATGTTTGTCTTTAAAGATAAAGTGCTATATACGAAACAAGATTTTATAACTTATTTTTTAGAAAAACTTAATTTAACTGAAGAAGATTTACTTATAGTTGATCGTTCTAAAGATATTGGACAGACAGTGGTTCAAAATAAAGGTGCAGCACGTTTAGGTATCGTGATTCATGCTGAACATTATAATCAAACGGCGACTAATGATTCTAATATTCTATGGAACAATTATTATGAATATGTATTTATGAATGCACATGAAATAGATTTCTTTATTACTGCTACCGATATTCAAAACCAACTATTAGCTGAGCAATTTGAAAAGTATTACCATAAGTATCCTAAGATATATACAATTCCAGTTGGGAGTTTAAGTACTTTAGTTAAACCAGAGCAACGAAAGCCGTATTCAATTATTACAGCTTCAAGGTTAGCAAACGAAAAGCATGTAGATTGGTTAGTGAAAGCAGTAGTGAAAGCAAAAGAAACAATTCCAGAAATTACGTTTGATGTTTATGGCGAAGGTGGTCAAAAGCGTTTATTGAAGGATTTGATTAAAGAAAATAATGCAGAAGAATACATTCAACTACAAGGTCACGTTAACTTAAGCCAAGTATATAAAGACTATGAATTGTTCTTATCAGGTTCTACAAGCGAAGGTTTTGGATTAACATTGATGGAAGCGATAGGATCAGGACTAGGAATGATCGGATTTGATGTGAATTATGGAAATCCTACTTTTATCAAAGATGAACAAAATGGTTATTTAATACCAATTAATTTAAATGAACAAAAAGAATCAGAAATTGTAAATCATATCGCAGACGGTATTGTTCGATATTTTGAACAGGACACGCATCGTTTTACCCAAGTATCTTATGAAATTGCAGAAAAATTCACGCAACCAGTTATAGCACAAAAGTGGAAAAAGCTAATTAGTGAGGTGTTATATGATTAATTTATTTGATGTTTTTGATAAAAAAGCGATCGTTTTATATAATTCATTCAAACATGCTGGTAATCAACGAACAACGATTGTTATTGAAGAAAACGGATTTTTACCAGATGGTGTATTAACGCCTTATCAATTTTTTGCGAATAATCCTACTTCAACAATAAGTCCTTTATTTTTTAATGAAGTGACAATTCCGAGATTTTGGACGATTGAAGGTAATAATAATACAGCATTTATTAAAAATGTTGATGAAGTTAAGGCACGAATTATATATAAGAAGAATTATAAACAAAGAATTGTAGAGCGTGTGGAATGGTTGAATAAACGCGGACATACGCAATATATAGATTACTATAATAAATTTGGATTAAAATACGCGCAAGTCGTGTTAGATGTTCAAACTCAAAAGAGAATTTTGAAAAGGTATTTCAACCATAACAATGACTTATTTATGATAGAAAACTTTATAACAAATGATATTACGCTAAATTGGAAGAATAAAGAATACTTTTTCCATTCAAAAATTCAGTTTGTGAACTTTTATCTTAAAGTAGCACAATTAGAAACTGAAGATTTCATGATTAATTCACTTTCAATACCATCAGCAGTGCTTAACGGATTAGCTGGTCCTGGAAATGATCAGATTTTCTGGCAAGGTGATATTACAGAAAATATCATCAGTCATTTGGAAAAAGCATTAGCAAAAGAAAAAAGACAATATAAACTGTTGCTACCTAGTCAGTCATCTTATGAAAAAGCTCTATCATTAATAGATGGAAAATATAAAGATCGAATTCACCAAGCTGGTTATGTTTATAAATTTATAAAATCTAATCAACATTCAAATCAAGTATTAACATTGACCAACTCGGATCAATTGCCACATATTGAAGAAATTATACAATCACATCCAGAACTAGAATTTCATATCACAGCGTTAACTGAAATGTCTATGAATTTAATGAAATTGAATCAATATCCAAATGTAAATTTATATCCAAACGCACGAAGAGAAAAGTTTGTTTCACTTTATAAAACATGTGATATTTATTTAGATATAAATAAAGGAAATGAAATATTAGATGCAGTAAGAGCAGCATTTGATTATCAATTATTAATCCTAGGATATAACGAACTCGCACATAACAAGGATGTCACAGCAGAGCATAACTTGTTCGACATAGAAAGTTACGCAGCCTTAAGCACGACACTAGAACAAATAAGCACAGACCAATCAGTGTTAGATCAACGACTTCAATTGCAATTACAAACAGCAGGATCCATTAACACAACAGAATTTATTCAGTCATTGGAGAAGTGATTCTTAATAACTTGATTAATCTTTCTAATTAGCTAAACTTGTAATTAACATGTATATAAGAGGTGTATTAATATGATGTTTATTGCTGCATTTATTCCAGTATTTATTATAGGCTTTATTGTCTTAGCTATATTTGAAGAGAAAAAGAAAAATCGTAAATAATATGTGATGTTAGGAAGCGGAGGTTGAACAATTGTCTGTTTTTTCTATAGGTCATTATGATTATGAGTTAGATACATTTATGCAAATGTTGGAAGAAGCTAACATAACTATGATAGCTGATGTTCGAGCATTTCCTAATAGTAAACGTCACCCTCAATATAATCAAGAATCATTTGAAAAATGGTTAGAAAATCACCATATAAAATATCAACATATGCAGCTATTAGGTGGACGCCGAAAGCAATCACAAGAAATTGGTGATTCTCTAAATGAAGGATGGGACAATCAATCATTTCATAATTATGCAGATTATACATTAACAGATGAATTTAAAATTGGTGTTAATGAATTAATTGAAATGAGTAAAGAAGAAACAGTAGCAATACTGTGCGCTGAGCAACATCCATCAAGATGTCATCGATTAATTATAAGTAATTGGTTAGTAGCACATAAAATAGAAGTGAACCATATTATATTTAATAGTAAAGAAGGCATTAAAGTCGTACCACATCAATTAGGAAAATGGGGTGCCATGCCAATTCTTGAAGATGATGGAGAAGTAGTTTATCCTAAGCAAACTTAACAAGTTGGAATGAAAAGTAATATGTGAAAATATAGATTATAGAAGTATCGTGCGATTCGGATGGATTTGAACTAAAACGCACGATATCTTTGGAGTCTTCGTGCGATTCTCCGAGATTTTCAAATTATAATACAAATTGACATTAAATTACTGTCATGGTATTTTGTTTACTGACATAGTTTAATTGTTCGTTATGGATTGTTACTGACTCGATCAGGCATTACCATGGTAATTATACTTTTGTATTATAAGGCATTTTTAATAGATGGGAGAATGACCTTTGAAATATATCACAGCTTTTAATAACAATGTGGCATTAGTTAAAGATTCTTCTGGGTTAGAATGGATTGTTATGGGCACAGGTGTAGGATTTAGAAAAAGCAAAGGCGATTTAATTGATGATTCAATTGTACGTCGAAAGTTTGTTGCTGAACAATCACCAGATAGAAGGCCATTTTTACAAGTCCTAAGTGATATTGATTCAGATGTATTAGATGCTTCTGTTGAAAGTATCAAAAATGCTGAATCCCAACTCAATGTTACATTTAATAATAATATTTATTTAACTCTCGCAGACCATTTGAATTTTGCAGTGAAACGTGCGCACGATAACATTGATTATCCTGACATGAATCGTTGGGAAGTTAAAAATTTATACCCGAAAGAGTATGAGGCAGCACAAGAAACAATACGACTTATCTTTGATCGTCTTGATGTACTTCTTCCTAAAAGCGAAGAAACATTTTTGTGTTATCACTTTGTGAATGCACAGCAAAAGCAAAGAACACAAATTGAAGAGACACTCAAAATGACTGAGGTTATAAATCGTATTATCAAAATTGTAGAATATCATTTTCAAATCAGTCTTGATAAAGATTCATTTAACTATACACGATTTATTACGCATTTAAGATATTTCTTTATCCGTCAATTTAAACAAACGATGACAGATGATGAGGACATGGATCAAACAGTTCTAGAAGCAGCAAAGAATAAGTACGAAAAAGCCTATCAAGCAACAGAAAAAATTGCTGCACTATTTAAACAAAAATATAATTGGACAGTTTCATCGAATGAAAAATTATATTTAACGTTACATATTTGGCGTGTGACAAATCAACAAAGAAGTGAATAGCTCGTATGGATTGTTACTAATGATACATTAGGCATTACCTAAATAGACTAAGTTTACAGGACTTAGCTCTATTTAGGTAATTTTTTTTGGATAAAATGAAATTTTAAAAAATAAGTTATAAGCATATTGAAGGAGGAATAAAAAAATGGCTACTACAAAAGACATGGCACAACAAGTATTAGATAAAATAGGCGGCTCGAGCAACATTAATCAAGTTTGGAATTGTGCCACTCGATTAAGATTTAAATTAAAGGATGAAGACAAGGTAGATATAGAAAAAGTTAAAAATATTGATGGTGTAATGGGTGCGCAATTTTCCGGTAATCAATTTCAAGTGATTATTGGAAATCGTGTATCAGATGTGTACGAGGAAATAGATAACATGGTGGGTAATCAAGGTGATGGAAATTCGGAAGATAAACAAGGTATTGTATCTTCTATTATGGACTTTATCTCAGGCGTATTTACACCGATATTACCAGCATTAGCAGGCGCAGGTTTATTAAAAGGTCTTCTTGCGGTATTTGTAACAGCTGGTTGGATGTCACCAAAGAGTGATACATATTTTGTTTTAAATGCTATAGGAGATAGTATATTTTACTTCTTACCATTCTTCTTAGCGGTTTCTACAGCTAAAAAAATACGCACAAATGAATATTTAGCGCTAGTTGTTGCAGGTACATTTATGTATCCAACATTTATGGAATCATTTAGTAAAATGAGTGAAGGTGGTCCTAAATCACTTGATTTTCTAGGATTAGGATTTTTCAATATACCGTTTGCAAGTTATGCAACAACAGTAATACCGATTATTATTAGTGTGATTTTCTTGAAGTATGTATATAACGCAGTGAAAAAAGTGATGCCTTCAGCTTTACAATTAATGTTTGCACCTATGATTGCATTTTTAATTGTTATACCACTTTCTTTATGGTTAATAGGACCATTAGGTAATGGATTAGGTGCATTATTGGCCGGTGCATTTACTTGGTTATTCGATTTCTCAGGTCTTTTTGCAGGATTGTTAATTGCAGGTTTAATGCCACTTATTGTAATGACGGGTATGCATTATGCGCTAGCTCCAATAGCGATTACAAGTTTAACAACAATTGGTTTTGACAACATGGTTGGACCAGCATTTTTAATCAGTAATGCTGCTCAAGCTGGTGCTGCTCTTGGGGTAGCGATTGTGACAAGAAATAAAGATATGAGATATTTAGGTATTTCTAGTAGTTTATCTGCAGCCATTGGTATTACTGAACCAGCAATGTATGGTGTTAATATGAAAATGAAAAAGCCATTTGTGTTAGCGATTATTTCAGCATCATTAATTGGTGCATTTGCAGGATGGTATGGATTAAAAGCATTTACTATGACTGGTTTAATGGGTGTATTCGCAATTCCTATTTTCGCTAATCCATCTGGTAATATGGAAAGTTTAATTGTTGCAGCAGTGTTATATGTTTTAAGTATTTTACTTGCATGTATATTAGTTGTTATTTTCAGGTTTAAAGAAGAAAAGCCTAATGAATTAATAACAGAAGAAGTTAATGATAATCATATCGCTAATAATAATGAAGAGTCAGCGATTGATTCAAAAGCAACGACAGTATTATCGCCACTTAAAGGTAAGTTAGTTCCATTATCAAAAGTATCTGATGCAACATTTTCTGAAGAGATTATGGGTAAAGGTATTGCGATAGAGCCAGAGGAAAATAAAGTTGTTTCACCAATAGACGGACAAATTATGGTACTACCAGATTCTAAACATGCTATTGGTATTAAAGGTGATAATGGAGAAGAAATATTGATTCATATTGGTATTGATACAGTTTCATTAAATGGAGCATTTTTCAAAGATCACGTTAAAGTAGGAGATCATGTTAAAGCTGGAGATTTATTAGTAGAATTTGATCGTGAAGCGATACGAAGCAAAGATATTCAAACGGTAACAATGATTATTATAACTAATACTATGGAATATTTAGATGTACTTCCAATTAATGAGAACGGTGAAATATTTGAAGGAGAACATTTATTATCTTTAGTTAAATAATTAGAAATGGCATCACTAAAATACATTTAGGAGTGTTAGATTATGGACAGCACAATTCATGGATTCAATAAAGATTTTTTATGGGGAGGGGCTACAGCAGCTAACCAAATTGAAGGTGCATATAATGAAGATGATAAAGGAATGTCGACAGCAGATTTCGTGAAATACATTCCGAAAAATGAAAGAGGTAAGCATAATCTTTCAATGGATGTAACGGCAGACTACATTAAACAAGTAATAGCTGGAGAAACGAATGATCGATTTCCTAAGAGAGACGGCATTGATTTTTATCATCGTTATAAAGAAGATATCGCGTTATTTGCAGAACTAGGATTTAAAGTATTTAGATTATCAATCAATTGGACGCGTATCTTTCCTAATGGAGATGATAAAGAGCCAAATGAAGCGGGTCTTCAATTTTATGATAATGTCTTTGATGAATTAAAAAAATACGGCATCGAACCATTAGTTACATTGTCACATTATGAAACACCAATCGCATTAACAAATAGGTTTAATGGTTGGTATGACCGACAAATGATAGACTGTTTTACAAATTATGCAGAAACAGTATTTAAGCGATATAAAGATAAAGTGAAATATTGGCTAACATTTAATGAAATTAATGTTATTGTCCATAGTCCTTATACAGGCGGTGGCATATTAACAGAAAAAGTTTCACATAAAACAAAAGAAGAAATTGCGTATCAAGCAGTACATCATCAGTTTGTTGCAAGTGCGTTAGTTACTAAGATCGCAAAAGAAATGATGCCAGAAGCAAAAGTAGGATGTATGCTCGCACGTATGCAAACATATCCACATACGAATAATCCGGAAGACATATTAGAAGCACAACAACAAAATGACTTAAACTTGTTCTTTACAGACGTTCAAGCAAAAGGCGAATACCCAAAATATATGAATAGATATTTTGAAGAAAATAATATTCAAATAGAAAAAGAAATAGGCGATGAAGAGATACTTAAACAATATCCAGTCGATTTCATTTCATTTAGTTACTATATGACTATGACAATTTCAACTGAAAATTTAAAAAATGAAGTGTCAGGAAATATGGTCAAAGGTGGCGTGAAAAATGAATACTTAGAAACATCAGATTGGGGTTGGCAAATAGACCCAATAGGATTGCGCGTAACATTGCGTGATTTCTATAATCGATATAATAAACCACTATTCTTAGTAGAAAATGGTTTAGGTGCTTACGACAAAGTAGAAGAAGATGGGTCAATTAAAGATGAGTATCGAATAGATTACTTAAAAAAACATATTATACAAATGAAAGAAGCGGTTAAAGATGGTGTAGATTTAATGGGGTATACAGCATGGGGACCAATTGATTTAATCAGCATGTCTACATCAGAAATGTCCAAACGATACGGCTTTATATACGTTGATCAAGACGATGAAGGAAATGGAACACTAAACCGTTATAAAAAAGATTCATTCGCATGGTACAAAAATGTAATCGCAACAAATGGCGAAGAATTGTAATAGATAATTAGGAGCTGAGACAAATTAAATGTCTCAGTTCTCAGAGTGTCGACAAAGTCTTAGACTTTGCCGGCATTTTTTATGCGCATGCTTTCCGCGGGCATGTTCTCAGCCTGTAGTCTTCAAATCATGCTTTTCCCGCAGGAGTCAGCGCAAAAAAACACCAAATATTAACAAATTATTTTATAATATAGATGAAATTTTATTTAGGAGTTGATTCTATGTTAAATAGATCTACTGATAAGCGCGGCCAATATGAAATGATTTCTGTTTCTGAATTGGTACCAAAAAAATCATTTGTTAAGAAAAGTTGATAAAATATACTTATTAAAACCAAAAAAACAAACTGAACTTATAAATTTAAGTTCAGTTTGTCCACAGTCTGAAAGAAGAAGTAGAAGCTACTTCTTCTTTTTTGATCAAAGGTTGTTTTTATTTTCAATTCTTTTATTTTCGATTATTTTTACTGTATTTGTGATGATTATAGCAATTATGAAATATATTGTTTGTTGACTACTGCTGGCCCCAGATAAAATTAGTATTAATCCAATAGCTATTGCTAAAGCGATACATGAAATAGTTATTTTACCAAATTTCATTTTTAATCATCTCCTTTATTTATTTTATAACATATTTTGCGTTTCTGTTGTATTTTACTGTAGTCGTATTACTGGAGTAGAGGATATAGCTTACTTGTACGCCTTTTCCTTTTTTAGCAGCTGTTTTAAAGACGTTATTAGTATATACTGCTGTACCAAAAGTTAATGACAGAATACTTGCGTTTAATCCGGCTAAGCCGATGAAATTAGTTATAGCTTGTATATTATTAAGTTTTTTTGTTTGCTTTGCTAATGATTTTGTTTTTCCTGGTGTTATGTAGTAATTCATTTTGTAACAAGTATACCCAGCGATTCAACTTTTCATTTTTACTAATTTTGCATTTGCGGTATTAGATTCTGGTTAAATAACTGCTTATGGGCTAATAATTAGTGCTAAAGATAAAGTTAGTAAAAACCTGTTGAGAAAAAACTCCTTTTTTGACTGCACAATAAAAACATCTAATTTTGGTAATTTTTTACAAAACTATTATAACCTAAATTTCGGATAATTTTCATTAGATTTAGAAATTTTATATTTTTATTTGTTTTTAGCGTTGAAAGAAAATGGATAACGTAAGTAATTCAGAAATACTTGATATTTTGAAAATAAAAAGCACATAATGTTAAGCTATATGGAAGTGTCTTAGCATTTAAGCCAACAGATGAAGGTTAATTTAAGTTACACAAATAATGTTTACTATAATTAGTTACCAAAAAACGGATCCAAAACCCTTTTTTAGGCGGTTCATTTTCCTTATCCTCTTTTGCTGATTGATTTCCTTTTTTACCTTCATTCATTTTAACTTCAGGTATATATTTACTTCTGCCGATTGATTTTCCCCTTGTTGTTGATTGGTATTTTGAGGATTTTCAGTAATGGTGCTCAAATTTATGCAATAGAAAATAAACAATCTATTTTGCTGACTTATAAAGATATAGACTCTGAAAAGATAGAAAGTCATCTAGTCGATGAGAATGAAAGTAGTAATCAAAAGCCGTTTCCTGAAAATTCGTATACAGAAAACCAGTACATTAATAATACTAATGAAAAAATTTTGAAAGTCACTGTCTAAGTGTTGTTTTTTCTATATGAATTCCCATATTTTTATTACTAATAGCAATAATGATTAAATTTTCTGAATAGAGGATGTTGAAATGAATTCAGAATGATTTTCTAAAAAAGGCTTACCAAATTCGTTCTTACGTATCTTTATATCTTAATATGTATTTTTTTGGAAAAAAAGTATATAATGAACTAAATAGTAAAATAATGTATTCTAGCTACTTCTTGGAACTTTATTGAAAGTATATTTTTTAAAATTCGAAATAGTAGATTAAAATCATTTATAAATTCCTATTTTCTTTTGTGAATTTTAAAAACAAACAAAGTATATTAAAGATTCACTCTGAAAAAGTGTATTTATTTTTAGCGAGCGTAGAAGCTCCCACAGCTTTTAAAAATAACATTTCTAACGTAGAATCAGTAAAAAATTATATTGAAGATGTAAGAGAAAATATAGGATATAGTAAATATAATATTTATAATACATCTATATGGATACAATTAATCGATTACTGTAAGGAAACAAATCAACCTATTGACCTAGTAGCAGATAAAATTAAGCATTCATTAAAAAACATGAATAATAATAACTATTTTGAGTTATTTTAAAGTTTCTGGTGATCATGATTCTATGTTTCAAAGTTCTAATGTAAAGTTATTTGAAGGTTATTTTGAAAAAATACTAAATGAAATATTAGAAAGATTAAACGGTAATTAATATGATCCATACATCAATGACTAATAATCAATATAAAAAAACATTAATCGTAGTTATATTTTCTCAAATATTTAGTGGACTAGGATTATCAGCCGGTATATCGGTAGGTGCAATACTGGCTAAGCAGATTATAGGAAATGAGAGTTTATCCGGACTTCCTTCCATGTTATTTACATTAGGTTCAGCTTTTTTTGCTTATTTAGTTGGTAAAATTTCTGGAAATCATGGAAGAAGGATAGGTTTATCAACAGGATTTTTTATTGGTAGTTTAGGGTCTGCAGGTGTTATTTTTGCATATAAAACAAATAGTATATTTTTAATTATGTTGTCACTATTTCTATACGGAGCAGGAGCTGCAGCCAATCTCTTGTCCCGCTATGCAGGTACTGATTTAGCACCTGATAATAAAAAAGCAACTTCAATTAGTGTTGCAATGGTCTTTACAACCGTAGGTGTATTAGCAGGACCTTTTATTTTAAGTTTCATTAGTAGCAATCTCCTTCATATAGGAATAAAGGAAGAGTTAAGTGCGTTTATTTTGGCTAGCCTAGGATATTTTTTATCATTTCTAATAATTTTTATATTTATGAGACCCGATCCATTGATGCTCTCGATAAAGAAAAATAAAGAATCAAAGTTAAAAGTCGATGAAGATGTGTTAAAAGATAATAATGCAAAGAGAAATATATTGCTATCAGCACTTGTTATGATAATTGTACAGGTAGTTATGATTAGTATAATGACTATGACCCCAATTCATATGAACGGACATCATCATAGTTTGAACTCTATAAATTTGGTAATAGGAATCCACATCGCATCAATGTTCTTACCTTCATTAATCACAGGAAGAATCATCGATAAATTTGGTACGAAAATAATGATAGCTTTATCAAGTTTAATTTTTATTATCTCTACTATAATAGCAATAGTTTCTCCAGGAAGTTCTTTTTTAATGTTGTTGATATCATTAGCACTTCTAGGATTAGGTTGGAATATTGGCTTTATTAGTGGGACTACTATGCTAGTCAAATATACTAGCGGATTAAATAGAGCAAAAATACAAGGGAATATAGATATATTTATTGCATTGGCTGGAGCTTTGGCTAGTGGAGTTTCTGGATACTTTGTATTCATGATTGGTTTTTATAAATTTCTCGGACTTTTTTTGGTACTTTCTTTAGTATTGCTAGTGCTATCTTTTAATAAGGAAAAGCACAATAATACACGATCTTAAATAAAACAACAAGGAGAAAAAAATGAATGTAAATATAATTGAATTTGATGATTCTTATAAGGAAGAGTTGATAATTTTTAGTAGTAATTGATAAAGAAAAAGATTGATCTAACTTATAGTTTTTAAAGTAGGCAATTTGGTATTTTTTTGCGCTGACTCCTGCGGGAAAAGCATGATTCGAAGACTACAGGCTGAGAACATGCCCGCGGAAAGCATGCGCATAAAAAATGCCGGCAAAGTCTAAGACTTTGTCGACACCCTGGGAGCTGAGACAAATTAAAAGTCTCAGTTCTTTTTTGTGAGGCTTGAAGTGAATTGGCCGTGCTTTCTTAAGTTGGGCTAAGTGTAGAATTATGAATAATGTCTTTTACACTCTAAAAAAGATGTTTTAACAATTAATTAATTTGAAAAAGTATTTTTAAATCATATATAAAACTTTAAATATTAATTAAAATCATTATTTACAACTAAATATATATGTAATATAATTGGGGAAATGGAAAATATTGGAGGGTTTTATGAAAAAATTATGCGTATTACTTACTGTTTTATTACTTATTTCTAATGTATTTGTACATAGCAACCATGCTTATGCGCAAGACTTAACGCAACAAATAATCAAAGATATTAAAGTTGAAAAATCAGATGGTTCAACTGGAGAGTTCACTCATCGTGAAAGAGCTAAAATTTCAGTGGAATTTGGTGGTGCCAAAGTATCACCTGGTGACACAATAAATATCAGTTTACCTGAAGAACTTAAAGGATTTAATAAAACTTTTGAGTTAAAGAATGAACAAGGTGTTACGCTTGGTACGTGTGAAGTAACAGTAGATGGTATTAAATGTACCTTTAATGACAATGTAAAAAATATCGATAATGTAAGAGGTAGTTTCTTTTTTGAAGCAGAGATAAATAAATCTACAGAAGGTAAAAATAATGTTGATTTAAATTTTGGAAATACAACAATTCATAAAGAAATTATTGTAAGCAATAGTACTGGTTCAAGTGGTGAATCAGATGAAATTTTCTTTAAGAATGGTCAAATAGAACCAAATGATACTGACCATGTACAATGGACAATTAGATTTAATAATAAACAAGATTATTTTAGTCCAAATAGTCCAGCAATTATTAAAGATACATTAGGTCCAGGTCAAAAGTTAGAAGCAGATAAATTTCAGTTTTCAGTAAGAACTAAAGGACAAAATGAAGCACAGTATTATACAAAAGAAGAATTTGAAAGCAGAGGATTAGGACATGTTGAAATCAGTGGGAATGGTTTCACTGTTTGGTTTAATAATCCAACTTATAATGAATTATTGATTTATTATTCTACTGAGATTACAGATAGTAATGCAGCATCGTTTGATAATAATTCTTCAGTAACGTATATAGATAAATCAGGAAACCAAATGAGCGAAAATTCTAATGCAACTATACAGAATATTAATGCTGGTGGTAAAGCAGAAGGTGATCTTCAAAAATATAGTGGAGATCTTATAATTTCTAAAATTGGTATTGATTCTAAAGGTGATACTAAGCAATTAGAAGGTGCAGAATTTGAATTAGTTAACATCGATGGAGAAGTAGTTGGCAAAGGAACAACTGATGCTAATGGTAAATTAATTTTTAAAGATATTAAAGGTGGAACACACAAACTTAAAGAAATTAAAGTTCCTGATGGTTATAAAATTGATAAAGCCAATTTCCCTAATGACATAGTTTTAGATTTTGAAGTAAATAAAGAAATTAATTTAGAAGTTACAAATGTTGCTGATACACCTCCGGAAGAACCAACAACAGAGGAACCGACGACAGAAGAGCCAACAACAGAAGAACCGACTACGGAAGAACCGACAACAGAGTAACCGACGACTGAAGAACCGACAACAGAAG
>NZ_JAJNIF010000008.1:0-101755 GCF_022386595.1 Mammaliicoccus sp. G-M28 | reverse complement strand
GATAAATAGAGAGGCTGAATATTGCAAGACGAGGCTAACATGATAAATAGACGGGCTGAATTTATCAAGACAAGGCAATCATGATAAATAGGGAGGCTGAATATTGCAAGACGAGGCTAACATGATAAATAGACGGGCTGAATTTATCAAGACAAGGCAATCATGATAAATAGAGATGCTTATATAACTGTCTTTATAAAAAAAGGGTCTGGTGTCACACCCAGACATCTATTGCCTATAGAATAACAAAAGGCTGAGACAATTAATTTGTCCCAGCCTCTTTAGACCGTCAAACTGACGGTCTAATAGTTATAATTGCTTATTTATTATTTTTTAAGTCTTCTTCTGTAACAACTCTTAAATTACCGTTAGCTGTTCCACCCTCGTCATCAAATTTAGCTTCACTTAAATCTGTTGGTTCTTGATTATCTTTTTTAAGACGATTTTTAGCATTAGAAGCATATCCTTTAGGATTTTCTTTTGCTTTTTGGAATTCATTTTTAGCTTTTACTTTAGCTGATTCTTTGTAAGTTGTTGGATCTTCTTTGTATTTACCATATTCATTTTGAGCTTTACCTTTTAAGTCATTTGCTTTTTGTTTTGCATTTTCTTTGTAATTATCTGGGTCTTCTTTGTATTTACCATATTCGTTTTTTAATTTATCTCTATTTTCTTTTTTAGATAAGACAACTGCTGCTGCAGTTCCTCCTAATACAACTAATGTTCTAAATAATCCTGCTTTTTTAGCCATTTGTATCCACCTCTATTTAATTTAATACTAGTTATAATACCCTTAGTTAAAGTTTATAAACATTTAAATCTATAAATTCAAAAGTTTAAAATCTTCTTCCATCAAATGTCTGTACTCACCAAGTTCTAATAATTCATCGAGTTCTAAGTCAGCAATTTGTATTCGTTTTAAATAAGTAACTTCACAACCTATTGATTGAAACATTCTTTTAACTTGATGGAATTTACCTTCATATATGGTAACAAATGCTTTAGAACTTTCATCATTCTCAATAATTTCTAATTCACTTGGTGAAGATGTAAAGTCTCCTAAATCAATACCTTTTTTAAATATTTCTGTTGCATTCTCACTAATATATCCATCTACTTCGACATAATATTTTTTAGGAACTTTGTGTTTTGGGCTCATTAATTGATGTGAGAATTTGCCATCGTTAGTTAATAATAACAATCCTTCAGTATCTTTATCTAATCTGCCTACAGGGAATAAATCTAAATGCATATATTCTGGAACAATATCAATTACCGTTTCGTGCTCATCATCCTCAGTTGCTGATATATAACCTGCTGGTTTATTCATCATTAAATAAACAACTGGCTCATATTCAATAGGAATATCATCAAAAGTTATAACATCTTCTTCTGGATTGATATGCATTTCAGGCTTTTTAACAATTTCTTCATTCACACTTACTAAATTTTTCTTAAGAAATTTTTTCACTTCTTTTCGAGTTCCTATACCTGCATTTGCTAAAAATTTATCTAATCTCATCATTTACACCCACTTAATTTTACGTCTGATTTTAGAAGTAATATCCCCTAAAAATTCGTCTGCTAAACGAGAGCGCATTGTTAAATAACCATATACAATAACACCAACAATACCACCTACAATTAATACGATTAATGCACCTAATTTAGATGATGGATCTATAAAGAGTGAAACAATGAAATAGCTTAATTCCACTAATAACACCATTACAATTGTATAGAACGTAATTCTTAATGTTTGATAAATCGTTATATTAAATTTAAAGTCTGCATATTTCCAAAGGACTACACAGTTTAATATTACTGCAACAAGCAAAGCAATTGCAGTACCTAATACTGCCCCTAATGTATGGAATACCATTATTAATGGCAAGTTGATAATAGCTTTTATAATTAATGAAGCAATAACTATCCATACTGTTAAAGCTTGTTTATCGATTCCTTGTAACATTGAAGCTGTAACTGATAATAATGCGATTAAAATACTAACTGGCGCGTACCAGAATAATATTTCAGTTCCCATTGGACTATAGCTATAAAACACGTTATATAATGGTTGAGCAAGCACCATAATCCCTAATGATGCAGGTACTGTTAAATAAAGTAATACGCCTAATGACTTTCTTATTTGATGATGCATAGCATCAATTCTACCTGAATTATATGTGTTTGTTATAAAAGGCACTAAACTTACCGCAAACCCAGCAGCTAATGAAGTTGGGATCATAACAATTTTATTTGTAGTCATACTTAACATAGTAAAATAAATATCATGTAATTCACTGTTTACACCAGCCATTGCTAAACCAGTATTATGTGTGAACTGATCAATTAAATTAATAATTGGGAAGCATAAACTTACAATTACAAACGGTATACTATATTTAATGATTTCTTTGTAAATTTTGAAATAAGAAACATCAATATCACTTATATCTTGTTCAACTTCAGCTTTAATTAAATGTCTTCTTTTCACCCAATAATAAAGCAATGTTAACAATGCAGTAACAGCACCTATTCCAGCTGCAAACGTAGCAACTTGGTTGGCCATTAAAACAGATCCGTTCATCACATTTAATACGAGGTAACTTCCTCCTAAAATAAAAGCGATACGTGCAACTTGTTCTGTAACTTCAGAAACAGCAGTTGGTCCCATAGAATTAAAACCTTGAAAAATACCTCTCCAAGTGGCCAACAATGGTATAAATAATACTACAAAACTGATCGTTCTAATAACAGTTGTAATGTCATCTATTTGCCATCCGCCTTCTAAATCACCATTATTTGCTAGTGTTAATTGAGCAATTGTCGGTGATAAGAAGTATAAAAGTAGAAAACCAATAACTCCTGAAATGGACATAACTATAAAACTAGATTGATATAGTTTTCTACTCACTTTATAAGCACCAAGTGCATTATATTTGGATACATATTTTGCTGCTGCAAGTGGAACACCAGCAGTTGCGATTGTTATCATGATTGTGTATGGTTGATAAGCATATGTAAATGGTGCAAGATTTTTTTCATCGCCAATAATAGCATAAAAAGGTATTAAATAAAGTATACCTATGACTTTCGTTATTAAAATACTAGCAGTAAGAAGGAAGGTTCCCCTTACTAGCGCTTTACTTTCTGACATAATTTCATCCCTATCTAATTTACTTTTAAATTTAATAATAACAGGTTTATTTCTATTCTACTACTTTTTTTAAGACTCATTATTCGTTAAAATATTATTACATATACTTATGGAGGTTACTTATGTATCATACAATAATAATTGGCGCTGGACCTAGTGGTTTAATGGCTGCATATAGTGCAAGTGCTAAAGGCAACAGCGTTTTATTAATCGAAAAGAAAAAAGGATTAGGACGTAAACTTCGTATATCAGGTGGCGGTAGATGTAACGTGACTAACCGTTTACCTTATGAAGAAATTATAAAAAACATTCCTGGTAATGGAAAGTTTTTATATAGTCCTTTTTCTACTTTTGATAACGAATCTATCATTAACTTCTTTGAATCTCGAGAAGTAAATCTCAAAGAAGAAGACCATGGTCGAATGTTCCCCATTTCTAATCGCGCCCAAGATGTTGTTGAAGCTCTTGTAAATTCCATAAAAGAAAATGGTGTCGAAATACGTCAAGAGACAACAGTATCATCAATAGAAAGTGAAAATCAACAAATTTCTGGTGTTACATTACAAGATGGAACTTTCATCCCTTCACGTACTGTTATTATAGCATCAGGAGGATGTAGCGTCCCACACACTGGTTCTACTGGTGATGGTTACAAATTTGCTGAAAACCTTGGACATTCAATAACTGAACTCTTCCCTACAGAAGTTCCTATTAAATCTAGCGAGCCTTTTATTAAAAATAAAAAACTGCAAGGATTAAGTTTACAAAATGTCGGTCTTTCCGTTTTAAAGAAAAATGACAAACCTAGAATAACACATCAAATGGATATGTTGTTTACTCACTTTGGTGTTTCAGGACCAGCTGCTTTAAGATGTAGCCAGTTCGTTTATAAAGAACAAAAATCACAAAAGAAAAATGAAGTTAAAATGTCTATCGATGCATTTCCAGAAATAAAAGCACATGAATTAGAACAACAAATTGTAAAAAAATTAAAAGATGAGCCAAACAAAGCGATAAAAAATGCATTAAAAGGACTCGTCCAAGAAAGATATTTACACTTTATTTTAGAACAGTCAAGTATTGATATAGATGTAACTTATCATCATTTATCACAGCAAGCCATTAGAACTTTTGTTCAAAACCTTAAATCCTTTACTTTTACAGTTAATGGAACATTGCCTATCGACAAAGCATTTGTAACTGGTGGTGGCATAAACATTAAAGAAATTGAACCTAATACAATGCAATCTAAGTTATGTCCTGGTTTATTTTTCTCAGGAGAAGTTTTGGATATTCATGGTTATACAGGTGGATATAATATTACAAGTGCATTAGTTACAGGTTATGTAGCTGGATATAACGCATCAATTTATGAATAATTAATTATAATAAAAATGGAGTGGGACAATTAATCTGTCCCACTCCATTTATTATATTTAAACTCTTTTATTTTCTAAACCGTCGTCGCCCCACTCATTCATGCCGCCTTCAATATTAACTGCATCAATGTCGCGGTCATTCAAGTATTCTACTACTTTAGCGCTTCTGACACCACCAGCACATACAATATAATATGTTTGGTCTTTATCGAAGTGTTTTAATTCATTTGATATTTCACCCATTGGAATATGTTTAGCTCCTGGAATCATACCTAATGCTACTTCGTCGTCTTCTCTTACATCAATAATGTTTATTGGATTACTTGATGTAATTTTTTCTGCTAATTCTGTTACTTTAATTTCTTTCATAACTAGAACACTCCTATATGATTTAATTTGCAACGATATTAACTAATTTTCGAGGTACTGCAATCACTTTACGTATTGTTTTACCTTCTATAGCTTCTTTTATTTTATCATTTTCTAAAGCTACTGTTTCCATTTCTTCCTTAGTTAAATCTTTAGATATTTTCATTTTATCTTTTAACTTACCATTTACTTGTACTACAATTTCCACTTCATTATCGACTAATAAAGATGCATCAAATGTTGGCCATTCTTCATATGTTACTGTTTCAGTATGATCTAGTTTTTGCCATAATTCTTCAGATATATGTGGTGCGATTGGTGATAACATTTTTACAAATCCTTCAATATATGATTTGTTGATATGATCTTGTTTATAACATTCATTAATAAATACCATCATTTGGCTAATAGCAGTATTAAAGTTTAATGTGTCAAAGTCTTCTGTGACTTTCTTAACAGTTTGATTATAAACTTTATCTAATGCTGAAGTAGGTTCTTCTACGACCTTACTCGTTATGTTCCCTTCTTCAGTAACAAGTAAACGCCAAATTCTGTCTAGGAAACGACGAGAACCATCTAATCCATTTTCACTCCAAGCAATTGCTGCATCAAGTGGACCCATAAACATTTCATATAAACGCAATGTATCTGCACCATGAGATAGAACAATATCATCAGGATTTACAACGTTCCCTTTTGATTTACTCATTTTTTCATTACCTTCACCAAGTATCATACCTTGATTGTATAACTTTTGGAATGGTTCTTTCGTTGGTACTACCCCAATATCATAAAGCACTTTATGCCAGAATCTTGAATATAATAGATGAAGAACTGCATGTTCTACCCCACCAATATATAAATCTACTGGCAGCCAATGTTTCAATTTCTCTGGATCAGCAAGTTGTGAATCATTATGAGGATCGATATATCTTAAATAATACCAACAACTACCAGCCCATTGTGGCATAGTGTTTGTTTCACGGCGACCTTTCATACCCGTTTTAGGATCTACTACATTAATAAATTCATCAATGTTTGCAAGTGGCGACTCTCCTGTACCTGATGGCTTAACTTGATTTGTTTCAGGTAGAATTAATGGTAGCTCTTCTTCTGGAACAGTTGTCATCGTACCATCTTCCCAATGTATTACAGGAATAGGCTCTCCCCAATAACGTTGTCTACTAAATAACCAGTCTCTCAATTTATAGCTTACTTTTTTCTGACCGATGCCTTTTTCTTCTAACATTTCAATTGCTTTCGGAACCGCTTCCTCTTGTGTTAAACCATTTAACACATCAGAATCAATCATTTTGCCATCTTCATTATAAACAGTAATGATGTCTAAATTGAATTTTTCAGCGAACTCATTATCTCTCTCATCATGAGCAGGAACAGCCATTACAGCACCAGTACCGTAACTAATTAATACATAATCTGCAATCCAAATTGGCATTTTCTTACCAGTGAATGGATTAGTAGTAAACGCTCCTGTAAATACACCACTTTTATCTTTTGCTAAATCCGTTCTCTCTAAATCAGATTTACGAGATGCACTTAGTTTATAGGCTTCTACTGCTTCTTTTTCGTCTTCTGAGGTAATTTGATCCACTAATGGATGTTCTGGAGATAGTACCGCAAATGTTGCACCATAAATTGTATCAGGTCTAGTAGTGAATACATCAAATGATAAGTCTGTATTATCAATGTTAAAAGTTAATTCTGCACCTTCAGATCTACCAATCCAATTTCTTTGCATTTCTTTAATTGATTCTGGCCAATCCACGTCTTCTAAATCTTCTAACAGACGATCAGCATATTCTGTGATTTTTAATACCCATTGTCTCATAGGTTTACGTACTACAGGGTGTCCTCCACGCTCAGAAACACCATCAACTATTTCTTCATTAGAAAGTACAGTTCCTAAAGCTGGACACCAGTTAACTGCTACTTCGTCCACATAAGCTAAACCTTTGTTATATAATTGAATGAAAATCCACTGTGTCCATTTATAATATTCAGGATCAGTCGTGTTTACTTCTCTATCCCAATCGTATGAGAAGCCTAATTCTTGAATTTGACGTTTAAATGTTGCAATATTTTTAGCTGTAAATTCTTTAGGATCATTACCTGTATCAATAGCATATTGTTCTGCTGGTAATCCGAATGCATCCCAGCCCATAGGATGAAGCACGTTATAACCTTGCATTCTTTTATACCTTGAAACTATATCAGTAGCTGTATAACCTTCTGGATGACCTACATGTAATCCAGCACCAGATGGATAAGGAAACATATCTAATGCATAGAACTTTTTCTGACCAACATTATCGTCAGCTTTAAAAGTTTTATTCTCTTCCCAAAAATTTTGCCATTTCTTTTCAATTTCTTGATGATTATAATTCATTTATTTGCTCCTCCTATAAAATAAAAAAAGCCATCCCAACCATAATAACAGTTGGGACGACTTGGATAATTATGCCGCGGTACCACCCAGAATTCACTAAAAAGTGCACTTCATTTATATGGTTTAAGATTGCTTTTAATAAATAATTAACAGTTCATAAGTTCACTTAATGGATATCATCAGTTCACAGCACCACTGACTCTCTAAAGATTCACATTAAAGCTACTACGCCTTATATACACCCTAATATTATGCAATTTCTTTATATATTGCAAGTTTTATTTAAAATTATGTCGAATCTTGTTTCGATATTCCTCTATCATAAATGTATAAGAAGTAATAACCAATTAGAATAAGCAATATCATACTATAGAACATCACTTTCATATCAAATACATCGACTAAAACACCACCAACAACTGGCCCAAATGCTTTACCCACTGTTGAAGATGCGTTAACAATGCCTTGATAAGCACCCATTCTACCTTTTGGAGCTAATTGATTTGCTATAGCTGGAACTGCAGGCCATACAAACATTTCACCAAACGTTAGTATAACCATACCTACTATAAACATTGTAAATTGCTCTGCAACACTCGTAACTAAGTAACTTATAATAAAAATAGTCAGCCCAATAAACATTTGCAATTTTATTTTTTCTTTAAATCTATTTATGAAAGGTGCAATTAGAGGTTGACCAGCTAAGATTAACACGCCATTAATTGTCCATAACAAACTATACTGTTTTAAAGATATACCTACTGTTTGTGTATATGTTGCGATAGTTGTCTGCCATTGAACGTATCCAATCCAACATAAGCTGAACATTGTACATAATAATAAAAGAGCCGTGAATTTACTTTTGTCTTTTACTTGCGCGACACTCGCAATACCTTCATCATTTTTTAAATGAACTTCTAAATCAATATTGTAATATTTTAACGCAATAAGTATGAATACAACATATAATAATAAATTTGCCATAAATATATAACTAAAACTAAAATCAGCTACAAACCCGCCAGCAGCTGCCCCTATTGAAACACCTAAGTTTTGTGCTAGATAAATAGCATTAAATGTTGTACGACCACCATTTGGCCAACTTGCAGCGGCCATAGCATAAATGGCTGGAACAATAATACCACCACCGAAGCCTAATATTACTAACCAAAATGGATACCATGGCCAATCATTTAAAAAATTCAAACCTACTAAACTTAATATATTTAATAAAGAGGCAAAAATAATAGAGCGAAATCCGCCAATTTTATCAAATAAACTCCCACCTAATAAATTCCCGATAACACTACCAAATGCATTAATCATTAATACGACGCCAGCAGTACTTAAACTCTTCCCTAATTCTTCATTCATATAGATTGTATTAAGCGGCCATAAAAAGCTGGATCCTGTAATATTAATAGCCATACCAATAATTAACATTTTTACAATTTTAGGCATTTTCAAAGATTTCACCCTCCCTCTCTAATTTTGTCAATTTGAATAGTCTAAACCTTTTTCTGCAAAAGTTCAATATTATATGTTAAAATGCTTTAGATAAGTTTGTAGAACAGGATGTGAAATAAAATGACAGAACAATTCCGTTTTGCGTTTGATAATAAGAGATATCATACATGGAATTATCATTTAAGAAATAAATTTGGAGAAAAAATATTTAAAATTGCAATAGATGGTGGATTTGATTGCCCAAACCGTGATGGCACTGTAGCGCACGGTGGTTGTACTTTCTGTTCAGCTGCTGGTAGTGGTGATTTCGCTGGCAATAGAGCAGAACCAATACATGTACAATTTAAAGAAATAAAAGACAAAATGCATGAAAAATGGTCTGAAGGAAAATACATAGCCTATTTTCAAGCTTTTACCAATACACATGCACCAGTTGAAGTTTTAAGAGAAAAATATGAAGCTGCCCTAGCAGAAGAAAATGTAGTTGGTCTTTCTATCGCTACAAGACCAGATTGCTTACCAGACGATGTTGTTGAATATTTAGCAGAACTAAATGAAAGAACCTATTTATGGGTTGAGCTAGGCTTACAAACCGTACATCAAGAAACATCTGATTTAATTAATAGAGCTCACGATATGAAGTGTTACTACGAAGGTATTGCTAAGCTTAGAAAGCACAATATTAACATTTGTACGCACATCATTAATGGTTTACCTGGTGAAGATTACGATATGATGATGGAAACAGCTAAAGAAGTTGCTCAGATGGATGTTCAAGGTATCAAAATTCATTTACTACATCTATTAAAAGGAACACCAATGGTAAAGCAATACGAAAAAGGTATGCTTGAGTTTATGACTCAAGATAACTATACTCAACTTGTTTGTGATCAATTAGAAATTTTACCGGAAGAAATGATTATTCATCGTATAACTGGAGATGGACCTATTGACTTAATGGTTGGACCTATGTGGAGTGTTAATAAATGGGAAGTATTAAATGCTATCGATAAAGAATTAAAAGATCGTGGAACTATGCAAGGATCTAAATTTGTAAAGACGGAGCATATTAAATCATGATAGTTGATGGTATCCTTCCTTTTGCTAGAAAATTAATATCTTCTCATATCACAGAGAATAGTATCGTAGTAGATGCTACTTGTGGTAATGGTAACGACACGTTATTCCTCGCAAATCAAGTTACGAATGGTGAAGTCTATGCATTCGATATACAAGAAAATGCAATAAATAGTACAAAAGAAAAAACTAAATCATTTAATCATATTAATTATTACCAAACAGGACATGAAAATGCCGCTTCTATTATAAAAGAATACAATAAAAATATAGACGCAACCATTTTCAATTTAGGCTATTTACCTAAAGGAGACAAGAATATTACAACAAACCCTTCAACTACAATACAAGCAATTGAAAGCCTTTTTGAAATTACTAACAAAAATGGCATTATTGTATTAGTTGTTTATCCAGGTCACCCAGAAGGTCAAATTGAATCAAATGAAGTGTTAGCATATGTAAGTAATATAGATCAAAAAACAGCTCACGTACTTCATTATCAATTTATTAATCAAAAAAATAACCCACCTTATATAGTTGCTATCGAAAAAAGATAAGTATTGAAACTAAAAAAGCAAACCTGAATTTTCAGGTTTGCTTTTTTATATGTTACATGTATTCACTATTGATTCAAATTGCTTTTCAAAATGATCTTTTCTTTTCTTTATTTCTTCACAAGCAAAGTCTACAATCGCTGCTTTTTTCTCAGCAAAATCTTCATTCACTTCAACAATTACAGTTCTTTCGTCATTTTCAGGACGAACTTTTTTAATCCAACCTTTTTTAACTAAATTATTATAAAGCCTTGTTCTCTTATAAGGCTTTATGTCAATATAATCATCTAATTCTTTAAGACTCATAGAACCATTATTCCATAACATGATAAGTGTAAGAAATTCTTCTTTTTCAATTTCAAACTTTTCTTCAATTTTATAAAATATTATATTAATATTTTTTTGTATATCATCTAAAAGGATTAAGTCACTCACATTATTTTCTTTTTCTGCCATAAAATCAACCTCCAACGTTCTCTATATCTACAATATACCCATTTTAGAGGCGTTTAAGCTCATTTTGTAATAATTTTTATAGCGATCACTCTTCTTCATCAATTAATAAACCAACATAATGTATGCGATTATTCATAAATGAAATAAGATATTTCATTACATTTTCACGCTCTGGCTCATTATGCACTTCATGAAATAAACCATGCCAAGCTTTAAAATAAAGTTCATTTGTATTGATTGTCTTAGCAACTGTTCTAATTGAATCTGTATCAACTATTTCATCTTCTGTACCTAACATAATGAGTGTTGGAATTGGCGAAATGTGATGAATGTTCTCCATTGTACTTTTCATCGTTTCTAGAATAGTCTTATACCAATGATAACTTACTTTATTTAACATTAAAGCATCTTTATTTGTATCATCAATAACCTCTTTGTTACGTGTTAAACTTTCTATTTTAATACCTGTATCAAATTTCGCATCTTTAGCGACTGTACCGAAACTGGAAGCTAAAAAGTTTCTTCTAGTAGATATATTTTGCTGGAAAGCAACTAACGGTGAAATCAGCAGTACACCTTCTACTTTAAGATCTACTTTTTCTAACAAGTTAAGTAAAATCAGTCCGCCTAAACCTACACCAAGTGTAAACACAGGTAAATGATATTCTTCTGCAATCGTTAACCATTCTAGAACTTGTTCATGATATTCTTCAAAATTATCAACATGGCCTCTATGTACTCGCGAAGTTTGGCCTTGCCCTCTTAGGTCTCCCATAATAACATGGTAGCCTTCTCTACGTAGCTTAGTAATTACGTATGCATATCTTCCTGTATGTTCAAGCATATTATGTACAATTACAACAATACCTTTAGCTTCTTTTTCTGTTTCCCATTTCCACATAATATATTACTCCTTTTACCTTTATAGCTACATTTTTGTTAAACTTAGTATAACAAATTTTTTTAAAAGAATGGAGAATCTTTAATGATTAAGTCTTTTAATAGCAAAACCCCAATTATAGACCCAAGTTGTTATATAGCTGAAAATGCTACACTAATTGGCGACATAAAAATTGGTGAGAATAGTTCAGTATGGTTCAATTCTGTCATTAGAGGAGATGTCGCACCGACGATTATAGGAAAAGGTGTCAATATACAAGATTTATGTTGCTTACATCAAAGCCCAGATCAACCACTCATACTAGAAGATAATGTGACAGTTGGTCATAAAGTTACTTTACATTCTAGTATCATACGTAAAAATGCTTTGATTGGAATGGACTCCACAATATTAGATGGCGCTGAAATTGGAGAATACGCATTTATCGGTGCTGGATCTCTCGTACCACCAGGCAAAAAAATACCACCCCACACTTTAGCGTTCGGACGACCAGCTAAAGTGGTACGAGAATTAACAGAAGATGATTACAATGAGTTAAAAAGGATTAACGAATCATATATAAATAAAGCTAAGCTATATAAAGAAGAATAAAATGAAAACAGCATAGGGCAGAAATAATTTTAAAAAATATGAGATAAGATATAGATTAATTAGATAGTAAATCTAAGAGTTTAGCCAAGTTGTAGATTAAGTCGGAAGTTAATCTAAGAGATTGGCCAAGTTGTAGATTAATTCATAAGTTAATCTAAGAGTTCGGCAAAGTTGTAGATTAATTAGATAGTTAATCTACAACACCCTCATAATCAACACCGAACAATAAAAGGATGGGACAATTAATTTGCCCCATCCTTTTTTCTATTTTAAGCTATTTTAAATTTACTATGCATTATTGGTAATTTTACGATAATATATGCAATTAAAATTTCATAGAACATAGAGAAGAATTTTTCAAAGAAGAATAAAATATTTTGTGAAATTATTGTTCCAAATCCTTGTCCACCAAATTGATAATTAACAAGTAAGAAATTATCAATAATATTCAATGCAATGATTGTGATAAATACTGTCCATGATTTTTTAGTGATCATAGCAATCAATATTGCAATAATACCTATAACTATAGGTTCAAAAATAAATAATTGTACGAAGCTGTCTAATGGTTTCCCGAAAATATAAAATGCCATATCCCTAAACATAGCGATAACTCCTTTATAGTCATTTCTAATAATATAATTATATCACGCTCATACCTACATTATTATTAAGATACTTTAAAGATTTATCGCTTTTCTTAACATTAAATTAACATTGAAATCCTTTAAAAATTTACACTCACTTAGTAATTACTTCATATATAGATGTTATATTGAAAATGTAATCAACGACACTATTTAAAGGAGCATGATAAAATGCATTTCTTTAAAAAAATAATGATAGCAATACTTTTATTTACGTTTCTCCCACATGCAATGAGCATAGCTGCAGAGCCTATTTCACCTTCTTATACTGAGTTAAATAAGTAATCACTAAACTCCTATAAATGGAGTTCTTTTTTTATCCCCTATTAATAACTTGATGAATTTCTAAATATATCGTTTTTGAATGCACTTTTATTGAGTTTTGTTTATACATATTTCCATTCAAAATACATTTTAAATTTGAACAATCTTTTTAACTATACGGAAATTTTCTTAAAAGTCCGAAATTTCGTTTAATGACGTTCTTTTTTGTGTCAGAGTTCATTAATTGTATAATTTTACATTATATTCAAAATGTAAACGCTTAACTATTTTATTGTTTCCATGATAAAATGTATGAAAGTAATATATTTAATTAAGGAGGACTTGCTATGCCTGTCGTAAAAGATTTTTTTATTGCGTTATCTAACAATAAGTTCATGAATGAATCAGCTAAGAAAATGGGTCCTGCACTAGGTGCAAACAAGGTAGTAGCGGGCGTTGATATTGATTCAACAATCGATACAGTTGAAAGATTAAACATGAAGGGAATATCATGTACGTTAGATAATTTAGGGGAATTCGTAACATCTCGCCAAGAAGCATTACAAGCGCAACAAAACATTGTTGAAATTATAAGAAGAAATTATAATGCAAACATCGAAGCACATGTTTCAATTAAACTAACACAATTAGGTATTAATATAGATAGAGAGTTTGCATATCAAAATACGAGAGAAATTTTATTAAAAGCTCATGAATACGGTAATACTTTCGTTAACATCGACGCTGAAAAATATGAAGATTTAGTCGGGATCACTGAAATAGTCGATAGACTTAAAGGTGAATTTAAAAATGTTGGTACTGTTATCCAAGCTTATTTATACGACGCAATGAATATTATGGAAAAATACTCAGATGTAAGATTACGTTTAGTAAAAGGTGCATATAAGGAAGGTCCACATATAGCTTACCAAACTAAAGAAGAAATCGATCAAAACTATATTAAGTTAATTGAGAAAAGATTGCTTACTTCAAAAGCTTTTACATCAATTGCAACACATGATCATCACATAATTAATCATGTAAAACAATTTGTAAAAGACAATAATATTGATAATAATGCTTATGAGTTTCAAATGTTATATGGTTTCAGAACAGACTATGCATATCAAATAGCAAGCGAAGGCTATAACTTCTGTATGTACGTTCCATTTGGGGAAGACTGGTTCGGTTACTTTATGAGACGTTTAGCCGAAAGACCACAAAATATTAACTTAATGCTATTAGATATCTTTAATAAGAAAAATAAAGGAAAGATTGCGTTTGGTGCAAGTGTCATAACTGGTATCTCTATTTTAACATTAGGTGTTATTTCTTTATTAAAGAAAAAGTAATAAAAAAGCGAGGCTGAGACAAATTAATTGTCTCAGCCTCTAATTATTATATTTGGCTTTCAATATTTTTAAGTAAATTGGCCATTTCAATAGCAGCTAATGCAGCATCTCCACCTTTATTACCTGCTTTAGTTCCAGCTCTTTCTATTGCTTGTTCAATTGTTTCTGTTGTTACTATACCAAAGATAACTGGCACTTCTGTTTCATCATTTACTTTAGATACACCTTTTGCTACTTCATTACATACATAATCATAATGTGTAGTAGCGCCTCTAATGACACATCCTAATGTTACTACTGCATCGTAATTTCCTGATTTAGCTAATTTTTTAGCAACTAATGGAATTTCATATGCACCTGGAACATAAGCTACATGAATATTATCTTCTTCTACATTATGGCGAACCAATGTATCTTTAGCTCCATCTAATAAACGACCTGTAATAAAATCGTTAAATCTACTTACTACAATTGCTACTTTTAATTCTGATCCGTTCATTTTACCTTCAAAGTTCATTTTTATTTGCCCCATTCTTTTTATAATAAATGACCCATTTGGTCTTTTTTTGTATTTAAATATGATTCATTCGTTGTATTTGGCTGTATAACTACTGGTATTCTATTTGTAATTCTAATACCTAACTCTTCTAATTGATTAAATTTATCTGGATTATTGCTTATGAGTTGTATTTCTTCTATATTAAAGTACTTCAGAATTTGACTTGCTTCAGTATAGTCTCTTAAATCCGCTTCAAAGCCTAATGCTTTATTTGCAGAAATTGTATCATATCCTTTTTCGATCAATTCATATGCTTTAAGTTTATTGATTAAGCCTATGCCTCGACCTTCTTGAGGAAGATATAAAATCATACCACCGTGCTCTTGTATATATTTCATAGAGTATTCTAGTTGTTCTCCACAATCACATCTAGCACTATGGAAAATATCACCAGTGACACATTCAGAATGTATACGAACGTTCATTCCATTTTCAATATTGCCCGAACAAATAGCTAAGTATTCTTTTTGATCTAATTTAGATGTAAAACCATACATATCAAATTCACCAAATAATGTAGGTAATTGAATTTTTGATTCAAATTTTATAATTTGATCATTTCTTTTTCTATATTGAACAAGTTCATCTATCGTAATCATTTTTAATTGATGTTTAAGTTTGAACTGATATAAATCTTCTCTCTTAGCCATCGTTCCATCGTCTTTCATAATTTCACAAATAGCACCAGCAGGTTTAGCACCTGACAATCTAGCTAAATCAACACAAGCTTCAGTATGCCCTACTCTTTCAAGAACACCATTTTCTTGAGCAATTAATGGGAATACATGTCCTGGTTTTACAAAAGCACTCGGAGAAGTCTCTTCTATTAGACCTTTTATAGTATCCGTTCTTTCAAAAGCACTAATGCCTGTTGTTGATGACACATGGTCAACACTTACAGTAAAAGCTGTCTTAAACTTATCACCAGTTTCAGTCATTAAATTTAAATCTAGCTGTTCTGCTATTTCACGGCTAACTGGTGCACATATTAGACCTCTAGCATGAGTTGCCATAAAATTTATCGTTTCTGGTGTTAAATATTCAGATATTGCAATAAGGTCACCCTCATTTTCTCTATCTTCATCATCTACAACTATAATGGGTTTACCAAGTTTTAATTCTTCAATAGCTTCTTCTACTTTATCAAACATTATGATGCCTCCTAAAATCCTAGATTTAGTAACTTCTCTTGCGATAAATTCGAGTTATTTTGATGAGTAATTTTTTGAACATATTTAAATAATAAGTCCGTTTCTATATGTACCTCATCACCTTGTTTCTTGTTAACAAAAATAGTACGCTCTCTAGTCTCAGGTATTAAATGAATTTCAAACTTATGCTGATACAATTTAAAAATTGTTAAACTTATACCGTCTACCGTAATTGAACCTTTATCAATCAGTTGACTTAATAATTGCGCATCAGCTGATATTTCAATTATCCATTCATCTTTTCTTTTAGAAATATGCTTTATAATACCTTTTCCATCTACATGACCACTTACGAAATGACCACCAAACCTTCCATTAGCTAACATCGCTCTTTCAAGATTTACTTTGTCATTTGTTTTTAAGTGTTCTAAATATGTGACATTGATTGTACCTGTAATAACTTCTACTTTAAAAATAGATGTCTGCTTTTCAGTAACAGTTAAACAAACACCATTTATCGCTACCGAATCACCAAGAGATAAATCATCAGTTATTTCAGGAGCCTCAATTGTTAAAGTCTTAACTCCACTTTGAGTGCTTGTATTCTTAATTACACCAACTGTTTCAATAATTCCTGTGAACATCTTGTCACTTCTTTCTTAAAATTATTTTAAGATCTCCACCAATGATTTCTGTTGATATAATTTTAAATAACTTACTATTGGATAAAGGATAAACATCATTGGTTTGATAATATTGATATTTTCCTTGACCACCAATCATTTTCGGGGCTTGATAAATAATTAATTGGTCTACTAAATCTTGTTCTATAAATTTACTTACTAATGTCGGACCTGCTTCTACCATGATTTGAGCATAACCTGCTTCATAAAGTTGATATAGAACATTTTTTAAATTTGATCCTTCTTTATTTACTATTTCGATGTTTTGATTTTCATTTACTTTGAAATGGTTAGAATCTGACATAACAATTACAGGATTGTTTTCATCCTTAAAAATCTTTAGTTCTTCATTAAAATCAGATTGTTGAGTTAAAATAATTCGTTTAGGGTCTTTTAATTCTTCGCTTCTAGTTGTTAACAATGGATCATCTTCACGCACTGTCATACCACCCGTAATAATGGCATCATGCTGACTTCTTAAGTTCAACACATCTTGTTTCACTTCTTTAGATGTAATCCATTTACTTTCTTTGGCATCAGTTGCAACTTTTCCATCCATACTTGTAGAAATTTTTAACGTTACAAATGGTAGTTTAGTGTTTTGTTGTTGAAAAAAACTATTATATAAAGCTTGAGCTCTTTCAGAAGGCTCATGCGATACTTCAATTCCAGCTTCTTGTAACATTTCATGTCCACTATTTTTTAAAGATTGGTCTTTCACCGCATATACAACTGATTTAATGCCACTATCTATAATAGCTTTAGAGCATGGCGGTGTTAGCCCATAATGAGAACATGGTTCTAACGAAACGTAAATAGTAGCATCTTCTGCTTGAGTACCTGCCATCTTTAAAGCTTGAATTTCCGCATGAGACTCACCTTTTTTTAAATGTGCACCGAATCCGATAATTCTATTATTCTTAACGATTACAGCACCAACTGAAGGGTTTGTCCCAGTCTGACCTTGTAAACGGTCTGCTAAATCAATAGCAAATTCTAAATATTGATTCATTTAAGTTCCTCCTAAAATTAAAAAAACCACCAGAAAATTGAATTTTCGGTGGTTGGGAGTAAAAAATGTATCAAGAAATAAGCCTTTATTATTAAAGACATTAACATTTTAATATAACGAAATAAGCGTATAGAATACGCTGTCGTCTATTCTTTCTCCCATCCAGACTCTAACTGTCGGCTTCAGAATCACACTGAATCAGCCATAAACAAAAACTCATTTATGGGTCGCGGGCTTTATACCGCCGGTTGGGAATTTCACCCTGCCCCGAAAGAATATATTATTAAATTATATGCATCAGTAATCACTGATGTAGCCATTTTATACTATAATACTAAGAATTACAAATTAATATTCTTATAGATTTACTTCTTTTTGGATTGAACCTTTTTAGCTTTTTTTCTTTCTTCTAGTTCAATATACAAGTCTTTTACAGCTCGAACGGATTGATCAACTAATAATGAAACACCATTTACATCAAAATTCACACCAGTTGTTAATTGACCAATCACTTTTAAATTAGGCATTGTTCCAAACTTAGGACTAATAACTTCATTTGTATATGGAAGTACAAGAATACCTCCGAATGGATGAGCTGCTATGATTTGTTTGTTTTCTAGCCCTTTTATAAAATGTTCATCTTCAGTCAACTCAGATAAGTGTTTTTTAGGTCCTGTAGCATTAATTACATAATGATAACTGTCTTCATTTTCTACATTTTTATATTTTATTCTAAATTTACCGTAATATTTTCGTACATTTTCTAATCCTTCTTTAACGATAATATCACCGTTCTCAATCCAGTCAATTAACTGCTTTGCAGACGATTGTGGCATAGGATTAGCATTGCGTTTAAAGTGATGACCATATTTATCTAAAAATGCTTTCTTATCATCGATAGTCATAGCGTTCCAAAGTGGAATCATATGATGTTTAACTTCTTCAATAAAAGATTGAAAATGTCCAACTTCATCCTCATGTCTTAAGTCATATTTCATGTTATATACATTATCTTTTTTGAATCGATATAACATTTTCTGTAGGTTAATATTTTGATATTCACATTCTTTTTTAAATAATTTTTCTACATCTTTTAAAGGCACTACACCTTTATGTGATTTTTTGAATTTTTCAATTGCTTTATCATTTATATATTTCAAATCAATTTCATGTCTTATCCCTCTCACACTAGGAAATTGCGCATTTCTTGATGTTACAACTAAAGGCAAACGCTCATGATTTTCCATGACATATCTAATAACATCTACAGAACTTAGCCCAGTACCTATAATTGCTATATCATCATTTTGTTTCACATTACGTAAAGCTCGAGTAGTAGGATAAGGTGATTCAATATAACCTGATAATCCCGATAATTGATAAGGATCTTTATAAGGTAGCATACCAATTGTTAAAAATACATAATCATATTTTTGACAGACTGCTTCATCATCTTCTATATAGCAAACATCTATTTTATATTGTCCACGTTCATCTTTAATCTCTTCAACATAACAACTATCAACTTTATGCTTATGAACAAAAATATTATCATGTTTTTGTAGCAATTTATTTAAAATGGATTTCATATAATGACCAAATACTAATCTTGGTAAATATTTTGCTTTACCATAATCAAATTCGTCATTTTTCTTATACCATTTTTTAAAATCTTTCTCGTTTTGTGGATCTAGTGACATTTGATTAGCTGGTAAATTAATCAATAATCTATCACTATCATTTTGAAATGGTTTCCCCATTCCCATATCTTCAGCATTATCAAAAATATCTACCGTAATATTTTTGAATTTTTTATGCTTAGATAATTGATTAAGTGTACTGACGCCTGCTGTACCCATACCTATAATTGCAACTTTCAAATTAAACGCCTCCGTTTTTAATTTTGCATGATATGCAAAAATTTAGCATACTTTTAAAATCTATACTTTATCCCCATATTTTCTCTTTATATAAATTTATCATAATATGATTCTCAATTTGTCGCTTTCATTTAAATATTCCTTTTTTCTAATTCAGATAAACATAGAATTCATACTATCAGTACCTTTTATAAATATGCAACATATATGTTATAATTATGAATGTTAATATTTTGAATTTTGATAAAGGAGAAGTGTTATGTTATCTATAGAAGACTTAACTAAAGTTTATCGTGGCGGTAAAAAAGCAGTAGACAGTATCAATATGGAAATTGAAACTGGTGAATTTATAGCATTTATCGGTACTAGTGGTAGCGGGAAAACTACTGCATTAAGAATGATCAATCGTATGATAGAACCTACAAGTGGAACTATCATGTTAAATGGAAAAGATTTAAGCAAGATGAATCCAGTGAATTTGAGAAGGAATATTGGTTACGTAATCCAACAAATCGGATTAATGCCACATATGACAATACGTGAAAATATTGTTTTAGTTCCAAAATTACTTAAATGGACGAAGGAAGATAAAGAGAAAAAAGCTAAAGAACTTATTGAACTTGTCGACTTACCTGAGTCTTATTTAGATTTATACCCATCTCAATTATCTGGTGGACAACAACAACGTATTGGTGTTGTAAGAGCCTTAGCAGCTGATCAAGATATCATCTTAATGGATGAACCTTTCGGAGCATTAGACCCAATTACAAGAGATACACTTCAAGACCTAGTTAAAACATTACAACAAAAACTAGGAAAAACGATTATATTTGTAACACATGATATGGATGAAGCAATTAAATTAGCTGATAGAATTTGTATTATGTCTCAAGGTGAAATCATCCAATTTGATACACCGAACAATATATTAAAAAATCCAGCTAACGACTTTGTTCGTGAATTTATCGGACAAAACAGATTAATACAAGACAGACCTAACTTAAGAGTTGTAGATGACGCTATGAAGAGCCCAATTACTATAACTTCTGAAAAAACAATCGACGAAGCTGTAATTTTAATGAGAGATAGACGTGTCGATACTTTATTTGTTACTAATGATAAAGGAAAGCTTGTTGGTTATATAGATATAGAAGATATAAACGAAGGACATCGTAAAGGTGCAGATATTATTGATATTATGCATCGAGATATTTATACCGTAAAAACTGGTACAATGCTTCAAGATTCAGTACGTACTATATTAAAACGAAATGTTAGATTAATCCCTGTCGTAGATCATCAATATTACATAAAAGGTGTTATAACAAGAGCGAGTTTAGTTGATATCGTTTACGATTCAATTTGGGGATTATCTGAAGAAGAAGCACAAAAAAGTGATATAAAATAAGGAGTGAATAATAGTGATTGAATTTTTACAAGTTAATGGGAATGAACTTATCCAAAAAACACTAGAACACTTCTATATTTCATTATCTGCTCTATTATTAGCTATGATAGTAGCTATACCTCTAGGCATATTGTTAACAAGAACAAAAACAATTGCCAAAGTTGTATTGTCTATAGCCAGTGTTCTTCAAACAGTCCCTTCATTAGCAGTATTAGCTTTAATGATACCTTTCTTAGGTGTTGGTAAACTTCCTGCAATTCTTGCGCTTTTCATTTATATTTTATTACCTATTTTAAATAATACGTTTATAGGTATTAAAAACGTAGATAAAAATGTAAAAGCAGCAGGTTCAAGTATGGGTATGACTAGATTCCAAGAAATGTTTATGGTCGAATTACCATTAGCAATATCAGTCATAATGAGTGGCGTTCGATTATCTAGCGTTTATGCAATAAGCTGGGCAACATTAGCTAGTTTCATTGGTGCTGGTGGTTTAGGTGACTTTATATTTAATGGTTTAAACTTGTACCAACCAGATTTAATAATTGGTGGTGCGATAAGTGTTACATTAATCGCACTTATTATGGACTTTGTATTATCCAAAATAGAAAATTGGGTAACACCAAAAGGATTAAAAGTTTCAAGATAAGGAGGAAATTGAAACATGCATAGATATTTTAAATTGTTATTGCCGATCATGGCTTTATCTATCATTTTATCTGGATGTTCCCTACCCTTTCTTGGAGCTTCAGGTGATAAAAACTCAGTAAAAATTGGTATGCAAAACACAAGTGAATCTCAAATAATGGGACATATGGATAAACTTATGATTGAACATGAAGCAAAAAAAGATAACGTAGACGAAAAAAATATTCAGCTCATTAATAACTTAGGTTCATCTACAGTTACATTTAACGCACAGAATAATGGTGATGTTAATATTTCGAGTGCAAGATATACTGGTACTGACTTAACTGGCGCTTTAGGTAAAGACCCTATTACAGATCCAAAAAAAGCTTTGAAAGTAGTACGAGATGCATTTGATAAAGATTACAACCAAAAATGGTATGGTTCTTACGGGTTTGAAAATACTTATGCCATGATGGTTACAAAAGAAACAGCAAAGAAGTATAATCTAAAAAAAGTTTCAGATATGAAAAAAGTTGCAAACAAACTAGAAGCTGGTGTTGACTCATCTTGGATGAAACGACCAGGTGATGGTTATCCAGCATTTAAAGAAAAATACGGTTTCGACTTCAAAAAAACAAGACCAATGCAAATTGGTTTAGTGTATGATGCACTAAATACAGGTAAAATGGATGTCGTATTAGGTTATACAACAGATGGACGTATAGCTAGTTATGATTTAGTTGTACTTGAAGATGATTTACAATTTTTCCCACCTTATGATGCAAGTCCTTTGGTTTCAAAATCTTTATTAAAAGAAAAACCATATGTTGACCGTGCAATGAACAAATTAAAAGGAAAAATATCTACAGAACAAATGCAAAAATTAAACTACGAAGCAGACAACAATCTTAAAGAACCTGCTGTTGTTGCAGAAGAGTTTCTAGAAAAGAACAATTATTTTGATGATAAAAAGGATGGTGAGTAATAATGGCTGAAGGAAATATATGGTCACAATTAGTAGATTATTATGCAACAAATGGCGGATATATATTTCAACTATTTCTAGATCATTTACTCATTTCTGTTTATGGTGTGCTATTTGCGGTTATAGTAGGTATACCAATTGGAATTTTTATTGCTAGATATTCCAAATTGTCAGGTTTCATTATTTCCATAGCTAACATCATTCAAACTATGCCAGCACTTGCACTTCTAGCAATTTTAATGCTTGTTATGGGACTTGGTGCTAACACTGTTGTTATGACAGTCTTCTTATATGCCCTGCTTCCAATTATTAAAAATACTTATACAGGTATTAAAAATGTAGATTCAGGTATTAAAGATGCAGGTAAAGGAATGGGAATGACTTCTAAACAAATTTTGACAATGGTTGAACTTCCACTCTCATTATCAGTAATGATTGGTGGAATTAGAATTGCATTCGTTATCGCAATTGGTGTTACAGCAATTGGTTCGTTTATTGGATCATCAACACTTGGTGATATCATAATCAGAGGAACTAATGCTACTGATGGTACTTCACTTATTCTTGCAGGTGCAATACCAACTGCTTTATTAGCTGTACTAAGTGATTTATTATTAGGTTATATCGAGAAAAGACTAGATCCAACTAAGAGAAGGCAAAAAGGACCACAACCTCAAACACTTTCGGAGTGATAAAAAATGAAATTTTTATTTAAAGTAATTACTGCTACAATTGTTATTTTCATACTTTCACCTAAGAAAAAACTTAAATAAATTTATTAATAGCAAAAGTAATTATATAAATCTTTGCTATTAATATTTGGTTAATGTTAATATTGTTTAAAATATAAAGGAGGAATTAGTATGAAATTCAGAGTATTAGGTAGTTTATTTTTATCTTCATCATTAATATTAGCGGCTTGTGGTAATGGATCTGATAGTTCAGATTCTGATACTAAATCAGAGAAAAAAGAAGAGAAAAAAAGTTCAAGTCAAGTAGTTAAAGACTTACAAAGCAATGCTAAAGACGTAAAAAGTTATCACACAGATAATGAAATTAAAGTATCTGCTAAAGACCAAGAAAGTCAAACTGTTAAAGTCGGCATGGATGTTGATGAAAAAGAAACAGCTAAATTAGCAATGGATCAAGCTGGTCAAAAAATGACAATTTACGTTCAAGGTAAAAAAATGATCGCAAAAGTTGATGACCAATGGGTAGACCTATCTTCTCAAGTAGAAGACATGAATATAGATAGCTCATTAGAACAACTTAATTATGAAAAATACGCTAAAACATTAAATTCCTTCAAAGATTCTAAAGCTAAAAAAGTTGACGATGGCTATGAACTTACATATGACATCAAAAACAAAGAAGATTTTACTAAGCTAGCAAATGCTTCAGGTAACAAAGACCAACTTAAACAATTCGAATCTGAAGTTGATAAAGTATCTGGTAAAGCAGTATTGAAAGTAAATAAAGATAACGAAATTGATTCATATAAATTAGATGCAAAATTAACTAAAGATGACGAAACAGCAAATATGGAAACAAACGTCACTTATGACAAAATAAATGAAGTTAAAGAAATTAAAATTCCAGATGAAGCTAAAGACGCTAAGAAAATAGAAGATTTACAAGGCGGTTCTTCAAGCTCGTCATCATCAAGTAGTTCAAACCAAGCTTCATAAGTTAATTTGATATAGTAAAAAGACCAACAAAGTTCAGACTTTGTTGGTCTTTTTTACTTCACTAGAATTGCTTTTAACGAACCTCTTATCAGCAATTTTACATAGAACTGCTTTTAACGCACCCCTTATCAGCAATTTTACTTAGAATTGCTTTTAACGAACCTCTTATCAGCAATTTTACATGGAACTGCTTTTAACGCACCCCTTATCAGCAATTTTACATGGAACTGCTTTTAATGAACACATTATCAGCAATTTTACATGGAACTGCTTTTAACGCACCCCTTATCAGCAATTTTGCCTAGATCTGCTTTTAACGCACCCCTTATCAGCAATTTTACTTAGAATTGCTTTTAACGAACCTCTTATCAGCAATTTTACTTAGAATTGCTTTTAACGAACCTCTTATAAGCTTAACCGCCGAGAAAGAATGCGTATTTAAATAGATATTACCAACGATTTTGTATAGTTGTGACGCCCGAGGGAATGGTATGGGTGAGAGACTACAGGCTCGAGCCATACCCCTAGGCAAGCATGCACGTACAAAATCGTAATATAAAAAATAAGCATATCACTGTAAAACTGAAACGATCAGTTAAGTGATATACTTATTTATTTTGAGTTAGGATTTATCTCCTAAGCACGCTTTATTTATTTTTTTGTTCTTCTTGTTTATCTAGCTTTTCGTCTAATGATTTTACTGACAAGGATTTGTCTGTATCTTTGTATTTATATACAATATAATACTTTCCTTCTGTCTTAAGTTCTTCATAAAAATCTGATATGATACGCGCATTACTTTGTGCCCATTTTATATCTGTTGCATATTGATGTACACCTGGTTTTTTAGGATTCCATCTCATGCTATATAATGTATTCTGGTCTGGATTGGATAAATAATGGTCATGAATGAACTTAGCTCCACCTGAAATAGCTTTTTGCGGAGTATCCCAATCTCGTTTTTTAGCATACCTTGCACCAGTACCTATTGGATCATTATCTAATGCACCTACACCATAAAAATTATAATATTTTTTGCCATCAGATTTTTCTTTAGACTTCGTGACTTTACCTTTATCTGTAAGTAATACACCATTCGCTAATTCACTGTGATGATTCCCAGTTTCTAAAATAGCATGAGATATTAAATACACTTCGTTCACATGCTCTTTTTTAGCTGCTTTTAGAAATTCAGTTGTATACTTTTCAAGTACTTCTTGTTCTCTTAGCATATGATGGATTCTTTTTTCTTCAATACCTTGATATTCAGATAAATTCAAGAATTGGTAAACTTGCTTTTCATCATTTAGTATTTCTTCAACATTCATTACTTCATGAATTTCACTTCTCGAAGCATTTTTCCAATTGCCTGACTCTGTTGCTACTTGCATTTTAGTATCATTTTTATATTGTTTATTTACTGCTTTACTTAAAGTTAATGGTACTTCTACATTATCTTCTTGTTTATCTACTTCATAAAACTTCAAATGATCTGAAATCAAATAATAAAACAGGCCAACAATAATTGATAAGACTAATAATAATACAACTACATTTTTAATTGTTTCTAGCCTGGCATTTTTCATCGTTTCACCTCAAAAATTTGTGAACCTATACTTAATCATAATCTATTACCTAATTTTTACAATTTTAAAAAGTTCACTCTCTATATTCTATAGGATTAGACTATAATATTCAAAAATAAATATGTTACATTTTAATTACTATTATATTTCAAAAAAAAAAGCAAACATTCTATGAAAGTATGTTTGCTTATTTATAAGGTGTGTAATCCATAAATATAAATGACATTGCTGCTGATCTATTTTTATAGTTGTAATGACTAAGATTAATTGTTCCCTCTTCTTCGCCGTTTCTATAATTCATAAATCTATTCACGTTATTAATCATAACAAAATCAGCATTATCTCTTATATTATTCAATTCATTATTTCGTGCAAAAAAATGTTCTAAATTTAGATGTTCGTAATCCATATGATGAGCCTCCTAATCTTTGCCCCCAATAAAACATATGTCCATATATATCCAAATATACACGTTTATAAGGTAATTGTAAATCTTTTAAATCTTTATTTCTCACCTATTTTTTTAATGAATTCTTCACTTTAATGTGCATTTTTTATGATATTAATTATATCTTTTTCAACTAATGCTAATTTACTTTAATTATTTCACTAATTACAAATTTTAAAGCTATTTTATTTTAATTTACAATACTTTTATCCGGAAATAAATCTGTGTGCATGCCCACTGCAAAGGACAACATGGAAGATTATAACTTTAACTCTTATTACTTAAAATACGAAAAAATGATTCATCATTTACTACACCGTTACAATATAAAATATTGCTATGATGATTATTTCCAACTCTTGCTTATAAAGCTATGGGATTTATTAAAAACGTTTGATAAATCAAAAACAAATACGATGGATAAATATATCTATACTAAATTAAAGTTCTATTTAATTGATTGTATAAGAAAAAACAGCAAAGAAATGAACCGCTTCATACCTACTTCTCATGATATGATGTTAGATCAAAGTTTTGTTGAACATTATAATTGTGAAATGTATAGCATGCTTGAAATTTTATCACCAGAGGAACTATTGTGGTTTAAACTAACGTTACAAGGATTTTCAACTCAAGAGATTGCAATTCATTTCAATAAAAGTGAATCGACAATCAAGTATTATAGAAAGAACGCTAGAAATAAGTTGAAATGTCATTTTTTATTTTAGGTACAATGATATGTCATCACAATACAATCAATAACTTTCCATTATTAGTATTATCACTAATAGAGGTGACTTAACAATGATGAATATCAACCCAAATATGACAGTCATTCAACACTCAAAAAATCCTAAATATAAATACCAAATCGAATATATAGATCATTCAATTTTAAATACGAATCTTTCTATTCATTTACTTTTAAACGATGCATTAAAAATTGAGGGTGCGAATATGAAATCAAGAGAACAATATGCAAAACATATACTCAAAATTTCAAAACTCATCCCTGTTATGATTTATGCATCTCAAGATTTTGTTCTTTTTCCAACGAGCGCTAAAAATCATATTAATTATATGATGATAAATAGTAAGCATATTACTAATATTGAAGCGTACAAATGTTATACAAGACTCTTATTTAATAATGACACCTCAAAAATTATAAAGCATGATTTTCATACCATAACTAAGAAAATGGGAGAATCATTACGGCTCATACAATATCAAAAACATCACATATTCAAGCAATAAATTTATATACAAAAAACAGCCAGATAATGAATGTTTCATTGTCTGGCTGCTTTTTATTGTTCGTTATGTGTTAGTTTACTGCTTACACCTGATAACAATGCTTGATATGCACTGTTAAAGAAAGTAAGTAACACTTCATCTCTTCTTATGATGCTTTGTAAATCTTCTTCATATATTAAGAAGCTACCATCTTTACCATTATATTCTGCATAAGAAGGCTCTACTTGTTTTAAGTTAATTTTATCTTGCTTAAATGGATTAATCTTTATAATATAATAAGGAGATTCTCTATATTTATCTCCAAAATAATAGCATAAAGAAACTGTATAATCTTGATTACCTTCTATATAAAATATAGACGTGATATCAAATTTATCCCAAAACAACCCTGTTTTAACATCTTTAATATTTCTTGAATGTAAAAATTGGTAATGGTCATACTGAGCTTGTTGCATAAGTCTTAATGCATGATATGCTGTTTTAGGATTAAATACGCGTTCTTTATCATCCTGATCCAATGTTTTTTCATAAGGAATATTATATGGTTTCGTATTAATTTTAATATTTATTCCGTTGTCAGACAGTGTATCAAATACAAAATCGTAATATTCTTTAATAGTTTGTCCAGATTCTAAAATAATAGATTCTTCTTTTCCATCTATTATAATGATTAATAGCTGATCTAATAAGTCTAAATTGATTTCAAACTCATGCCCATCTTTTTTTAATACGCTTGTAGATAACCCTACTTGATTAACGGTTAACATCACGTGTTTATATAACGGTTCAGGTTCTTTTACAGCTAAACAACATTTCCCCATTATTTGTGCTATATACCTAATCGTAGCACGTGTATCACGCCATTCATCAAAATATAACAAGCTCATCTACGACACCCCCTAGTTAATCTACATTAAATCTTTAAACCTTCTAGCTATAAGTAAACGCCTTGTAAAATAAGCATTAACCCATTTAATTCCTTTGTATCCAATGAAAAATAAAATGATACCAATTACAAGATATAGTAATTGCAAAGTCAGTGCAGTACTTATTGGTTTAGTAAAGTATAAAGTAAATGTCCCTAACACTAACAATGCAGCAGTAATGAGAATACCTGCCATAAGTACGTTGCCAAATAGCAATCCACCTAAAGTGAATACTTTATAAAAGCTACTTGGTGGTGATGCTTTTTCTATTATTTCATCTTCTACAAAATGATTTACAAACTTACTAGGTTTACCATACTTTTCAAGTAAACGTTCTTCTCCATTAACATTTAACTTTTCTTTAGCTATATTTTTTTCTTTTTTATTTATAAACCATAATTTTTTATAAACTATGGATTTGTATTGTTCATTATTCATTGTACACCTCTAAAAAGTCATTAATATTATAATTATAACATTAAATAAAGTAAGCGTTGTTAAATTTTTAGAAATCAGACTATGAAGGGAATTATATAATGTTTACATTTGAAGTGAATCAAATTCATAATGAGGATATATATATTTATAATTATGAGCATTTATCAATAATTTACGTAACAGATGGAGAAATTCAAGTGTTCTATCACTCATTAAACAAAATATCTCATTTAAAAAAAGGTTTTTGTTGTATCGTACCTTTTGATGAATATAGTTATATCAATGCTTTATCTGGTTCTGTAATTATTCTCACATTAAATTATTTTCTGATTTTAACGTTGGCAAATAATATTTACCCTCGTTTATTATCAATAGATTATTCTAAACTATCTTATTTAAAAAATGACGCTACAACAAAAAAACATCTACACCTTTTAGCTCAACAATCACCTTTTAATGCCTCAAGTTTAAACACTCAAATTTCATTTAGTATTATTACGATATTAAATATTTTGTCAAAAAGTATAAATGAAGTTATGGATTTAACAGAACAAAAATTAAAACCTAAAAATATTCATTGTTGCTATCACAAAGACTTTATGATTGTTAGACTATTTGAGGCTTCAGTTGAATTACTTAATAATCCACAAAAATCAATTGCACATATCGCAATTGATTATGGTTTCTGTGATCAAGCTCATTTTACAAAATTATTTAAAAAGCATCGAAATATGACACCTCATACATTTAGACAACAGTATGCTTTCTATAAATAGAGGTCTATAATTTCTTTTGCTTCTATATCTTTATTTAATATCTTTAAATCATCAAAATTCAAATCTTCTGTTATTTCATGTGTAATGACAATCACATCCATACCAGCATCAATAGCCGCTTGTGCCCCATTTGTTGTATCTTCAATTGCTAAGCATTTATTTGGTTTAACTTGAAGATCATGTGCTGCTTGAATATATAGTTCTGGATTTGGTTTTACAAATGCAACATCTTCACGCCCTTTTACAACATCAATATATTCATCTAATTCTAACCTTAAAACGTTTGGCATAATATGTTCTTTATAACTACTTGTTGCTATCCCCATTTTCAAATGGTTTTTATGTCCATATTCAATCAAGTCTTTAACAACTGGTTTCATAGATAGTGATTTTGTTCCTTCATAATGATCTTTAAACATTTCTTCTAAAGCTAACTCAGAACCTAGTGCATTTAGGATTTTATTATCTAATTCTTTAGAAACAGAACCTATAGAACTTTTGTATTCTTCTAAACTTATTGGTTCGTTATTTTTATTAATAATATGTTTATTTAAAGTGTTAAATAAGTTTATTTCTGTATCTATAATTGTGCCGTCAAAATCAAATATAATTGCTTCGTACATATTCTTCACTCCGTTCTAAAAAATAAAGAGGCTGAGACGATTAAATTGTCCAGCCTTTTATAATAATTATAATTCTTCTGATTTAAGTGTCAATTCTAAACGATCGATAATATTTTCTAATTGGATTAGACTAAGCGCTTTATCTTTCGCTATTTGCTCTCTATTTGAAGCAAGAAATTGCACTATGACTTGTAATGGAATTATTGCAGCCTCTTGAGTTCCATCATTATCAATTATAAACAAACCATCTGATTTGCTTAAGTTTAGTTCGTTTTGTTTTTCTGTGGGTAAATCATTTTTAAAATATACTGCACCATGTGGGAAAACTTTATGTTTTCTCTCTTCTAAACTTGTTACAGCTTCATGGAAATTTTCTTGATTCAAACCATTATAGAATTGTTTAATTATTTGTTTACGATCTTTTTTATCGTTGTATAATTTTAAATTACTTAACATACTCACTCACCTCATCCTGTTTCATCAATTTTAACATTTTATACTGAATTTTTTGAGTATTTTAATATTACATTTTCAAGTCATTTATTACATATTTATCCTATTTTCACCAAAGGTTCATAATTAACTTATATATCTTATTGTAATTCAATATAAAAAATTATACCTTTAAATTGTTACATTATTAATTTGAAATTGAGGTTTAAATTATGCATAAAATTTTTAGTCCTATAAGAAGATTACATTTTTACGCTGCTTTCTTTATTACACCATTATTATTAACACTCTCTCTTACAGGTATTGGTTATTTATTTTATACAAATGTAGAAAATAATATTTACCAAGATGAGTTCTTTTCAGATAGTCATACTAAAGGACATCAATCATTAGATGATGCTATACAAGAGATAAGAGATGTATACAAAGGCTATGAAATACAAAAAATAAGTATTATGGACGAGCCATATAATAATAGAGTAACTATTGGAAATGAAGATGGTGAATCAAGATACATATTCTTAGATGAACATAACCAAAGAGTTGCTAATCAAAATGCAAAATTTACATATTCTAATGTGTTAAGAGAAACACATAGTTCACTTATGGTTGGAGGAAGTTTTGTAAATTACTTAGTAGAGTTAGCAGCATGTTGGACAATATTCATGATTATATCCGGCGTGTATTTAACTTTTAAATCTAACGTATTGAAAAAAACAAAAAAGAAAACTTCATTTCTATTTAATAGACGAATACATGCCATAATAGGATTGATTATAGCTATTCCTATTTTTATCATCGTCTTAACAGGATTACCTTGGTCAGCATTTATGGGGAAACAGATAAATCAGTTTGCTGAAGAACATCCTAAATTAGGTTATTCAGCGTTAAAAGCTACGCCACCTGAATCTGAAGATAATGAACTACCTTGGGCAACAAGAAATAAAGAAAAACCATCATCAAAAAAAGATCCACATGCAGATCATCATGGAGCAACTAGCAGTGTAATAGGAGCAGAAGGACAGCAAAGTCTTGAAAGTATTATATCGCAAGCTGAAAATGCTAAAGTAAAAAAACCATTTTCAATCGTGTATCCAGCAGATGATAAAGGTGTGTTTACAGTTTCTAAAAGCAGTAATACTGGAGTGACTGGTTTAGACGTTGCACCTAAAGAAGAAACAACAGCATACTTCGATCAATACTCTGGAAAACGCTTAGGTCAAGTAGACTACGAAGATTATGGAATCGTCGGCAAATGGTTTAGCTTTGGTATACCATTACATGAAGGACATTTATTTGGTACTGCTAATAAAATTATTAATTTAATAGTATGTCTAACATTTATTGCAGGAATTATATTTGGATTCCTGACATGGATGAAACGAAAAAATGCCAGCTCATTCAGTGCACCACCACAATTGAAAGGCAGCATACCATATGGTCTAATAGTGTTTTTAATAGTTTTAGGAATCATAATGCCTTTATTTGGAGCGTCACTAATAGTCGTCGGTATTGTTGAATACTTTATCTGGAAAAAGCAAAAGAAAATTTCTCAAAAATAAGAAATTAAATATAGAAAATGCCTACAAAGCTCAAACTTTGTAGGCATTCATTTTATGGATTTAAAAATCATCATTAAATGAAGATTAGTTTTAGTTATTACTTTCATCATAATCACTACATACCGCTTCTAACAAATTTTTCAAATCATTATCGTCCATATCATCTGGAACACGTACTTTAATTAAATGATTTTGATCTGTTATCACATGAAAATAATGATGATCATTTTCAAAGCCTTTACCTAGTATTTGCATGAATAACATCCCCTTTAGATATTTTCAATACCAATACTTTTATATTATCATACTTATTTATATTAAAATGAAATTAAATTACAAATATATTATTTTACAAATTTGGTTCAGCATGTACATATGAAGAATAAACACCTGCTTCACGCAATTGATTTTCGACTAAATCACATATATCATGGGCTTCATCGAGTGTTAAATTTTTATCTACAACGATTGTTACATCTAAAAATACACTATTCCCATGATATCTTCCTTTTATGGATGGAATACCAATTACACCTGGGATATCTTCAATTTCTTCTATATAATTATTTAAATCTTGTTCATGAAAGCCGTCGCTTAACGTAAAAATAGATTCTTTGAATATTGTAAAACCTGTATAAACAATAATGGCTCCTAGTATAACTGCTAAAATTACATCGACTATTGGAAATCCAAATTGAGTAAATATTAGCCCTATTCCTGTTCCAATACTGACTATTGCATCTGATAAATTATCTTTAGCAGCAGAATTTAATGAAGTACTTTTTGTTTTTTTAGATAATTTTGAGTTAAACAAATATACGCAAAACATAATAACACCACTCAACATACTTACCCAAATTGTTAATGTACTTGGCTCACTATAATCACCCTGTATTATTTTAGGGATATTAGTAGATATAACTTCAATACCTACGAACATGATGATGAATGATACGATTAACGTTGTAATGTTTTCAGTTTTCATATGTCCATAAGGATGGTTTTTATCTGCAGGCTTGATTGAAATTTTCAAACCTATAATAACTGCAACTGAAACAAAAATATCTGTTAAATTATTTAAACTATCCGCTCTTAATGCTGATGAATTATAAGTTGTACCTACAAAGTATTTTAAAATTGATAAAATTATATATGTTACTAAACTTATATATGCCCCTCTTTGTGCAATTCTCAAATTGTTAGCCATATTCAACACTCCATTTTTTCACTGAAGTTTGATTATATAACAAAATTTAATACAAAGTAATGAATTAGTTATAGTAAAATAATATAAATTATTTTGCTTATTTATGTTTTAGGTATACCTATTTTAAAAAATCAAAAATAAAAAAACAAGCCACTAAAAGTGACTTGCTTTTAAATCTCTTGATTAAAGAATGCTTAATCCACTTGCTTTAATATCTTTAGCGAATCCTTTTACAGTATCCACTGATAATTCATTAACATCTCTACCAATGTTTGGTACTTTTGCTACTACGTCTTTTGGACAAGTGATGATATCTACACCGATTTCATCAGCTTGGACTACATTGAATAATTCTCTACAACTAGCCCATAGCAATTTAACGCCTTCTTTACTGTGACAAACTTTTTCTGATTCTTTCATTAATGGTAATGGATCTACACCTGTGTCTGCAATTCTACCAGCAAATACTGATACGTACGTTTCAACACCTGGTTTGATTACATCTACTATTTCTTTTACTTGCTCTATTGTATAAACAGCTGTTACGTTTACTTTTACGTTATTTTCAGAAAGCTGTTTAATGAGTGGAATCATTGATTCACCTTGAGTATTTACAACTGGGATTTTAACGAATACATTTTCACCATATTGTTTTAATATTTCAGCTTCTTTAGCCATTGTTTCTATATCATCTGCAAATACTTCAAATGATATTGAAGCATCTGGAATTGCTTTAACTACTTCTTCAGCAAATGTTTTATAATCTGTAACGCCAGCTTTTTTCATTAAACTAGGATTAGTTGTAAAACCGTCTACTTCTTTATTCTTATACGCTTGCTTCATTTCCTCGATGTCTGCACCATCTGCAAATACCTCTACTTTAAGATTACTCATGAAATTCATTCCTTTCTAACTTATGTGAATTTATCGTACCACATTTTGCAATCGCTTACTAAGTTATTTGATTTAAATAACATTTCTTGAGTTATTATAAATGTTTTTTAAGTCGTTTTATGTCATAATTACCATAAATATAAATTTAAAAATAATTGTAAGTAATATAAAACCAATTACTTAGGTGGTGTATTTTGATGGCTGAGAACTTAGAAACTATTAAACACTTCAAGCTATATACAACTGGATCCTTTTTAGGTGACGAAGCAGTCATCAATAGTAGTAATAAAAGTCTAGTTGAACGGTACTATATCTTCTCATATTATTTAGAGATAAATGATTTTAAAATATTAATAAATACTGGCTTTTCTGAACATGTTAAACCAAGTACAGACTTAAAAACTTTAAAGCTTTTTCATAGACAAGACTACAAAATATTCGAAACCTTGCCTAGTCAATTATTAAAGGATCATGTGCACCCTGATGAAATAGATTATTGCATAATTACTAACTTTGCTAGCCACCATATTGGCTATTTAAATGCTTTTAAAAATGCTACTATCATTACTTCAAACGAAGCTTACCATGACTTCATTACTCAACAAGTATCTAATAATAATCTTCAATTAAGTTTTCACGTAATGCCTGATGATTTTAAAGAACGCATTGAATTTATAGAAGACTTTGTACAGACTGAACATCCTATTTTAGGCAAAGGTTATAAAGTATTTAATCAAGATGCAATTGTTAGTTACAATCTACCAGGTGCAATGCCAGGACAGTTCGGATTAATGCTGGAGTTTTCAAATTTAATTATTTTTATGTGTAGTGATGCTGCTTGGTGTCGCTCAAATATTGAAAAAAATGTTTTACCAACTAAAAGATTATTGCGTAATGCTTATAACGGTGAACTTTTCATTGAAACTCACTCTAAGTTAATAGATTTAAAAAAAGAGATGGAGCCACCGTTTTTCATTATCCCTAGTCACTGTAAAAAGATGGATGATTTTCAAGAAGTAATGCAATTATTAGATGCAATAAAATAACTTGTATGTTAATATTGACGATTATATGGAATTTTTGGAGGGCATCATGGATAAAGCTAAACGCTATTTATATATATCAGTTGTACTCATAATTATAAGCTTATTTTTAAGTGCGCAGAATCCACTTATTGAAACAATGTTTGGATCCTTAGTTTCACTTGTGTTAATAAGTAGTATTTTAAACGGTATTTTGATACTTATTGCAGTTATTACTACTGATAAGTCAATAAAGCATCAAACTGATGAACACAAAACAATTTCTAAATTAAATAAACTATTACCAATTGTTCTATTCATCGTCATTATTTATCACATTGTCGTTATAATTAAATTCTTTGGAATAATTTAAGAGAAACATTATGTTTCTCTTTTTTTAATGAGGAGGTTTATATGAATTATTTAGCTATATTTATAGGCGGTGCTTTTGGTGGAGGTTTAAGGTATTTAGCATCATTGGTCATTTCAAATACTACATTCCCTTTCTCAACTCTACTTATAAATGTAATCGGTGCTTTTCTAATGGGTATTTGTTCAACTTACTTTATAAATTATTTTAAAGCACATCCAAATATCAAAAAAATGATAACAACTGGATTTATTGGTGCTTTCACTACATATTCTTCACTCAGTTTAGATACTGTCGTTTTATTAGAAAATGGTCATTTTCTATTGGCCAGTCTATATTTAATCACTAGCATATTACTTGGATTTATCTTTATAGCACTAGGTTATAAGAAAGGATCAAAACATTCATGACACTTATATACATTATGATAAGTTCAGGTATTGGCGCAGTATGTAGACAGTTTGTTAATGTTACGCTTACTAAATATTTTGCCTATTCATTTCCTATAGCAACTTTAGTCGTTAACATTCTTGGTAGTTTAATGATAGGTTTTGTTGCACAGTATTTAAATTCAAGCTCATTAAGTTATGCAATAATTGCGTTAGGATTTTGTGGAGGATTCACTACTTTTTCAACACATATTTTAGAAATTTATGAACAATATTTATTAAAATCATATAAAAAGCTTATAATCTATTTATTATTAACAATTATACTTTCGATTGGTTCTTGTTATTTAGGCTATCATATTTAAATACAATCTTACGATTTTGTTCGTGCATGCTTGCCTACCTTTTTATACAATCTTACGATTTTGTACGTACATGCTTGCCTAGGGGTATGGCTCGAGCCTGTAGTCTCTCACTCATACTATTCCCTCAGGCGTCCGCACTTACAAAATCGTTGCAAATATTTATTTTATATAGAAAACAGGTTTTTCTAAGAGTTAGCTAAATGATTATCATTAAAATGCTAGGACATTTATGTCAAAGGCAATTAATCTTAAGTGTCTATATTTACATAAGTTGAGAAAAGTGTAAGCAAGGATATCCATAGTCACATAAGTGGAAAGAAGTGTAAATAAGGATGCCTATGTTAACACAAGTCAGTAGAAGTGTTAGCAAAGATGTCCATAGTCACACAAGTCGAAAGAAGTGTAACTAAGGGTATCTATATTCACACAAGTCGAAAGAAGTGTAAGCATGCGCATAAATAAATATCAACAAAGTCTAAATTTCCCAATATGATTTTCATAAAAAATAAGAGCAGAAATTCATTGTTAAAATTGAATTTCTGCTCTTATAAAATTTTCTAGGACAAATATATCCTAAGCTCTGATTTATTTTATTTACCTGTGAAAGATTCTGGGTCTGGACCAATTCTTTCATCTTTATTTAAAGCATTTAATCTTGATAATTGGCTATCTGATAATTCAAAATCAAATACATTTAAATTTTCTTCTATTCGAGATGGTGTCACTGATTTTGGTATAACAACGATATTCTCATCAATATTCCATCTTATAATGACTTGTGCAGGTGTTTTACCTAATTCATTTGCTATTTCTTTAACAACTTCATCTTCTAATATTTGCCCATTCATTAATGGAGACCATGATTGTGCTACAATTTTTTGAGCTTCTAAGTATGTTCTCAAATCTTTTTGAATTAAATAAGGGTGACATTCGATTTGATTAATCACTGGTTTTATAGAAGCTTCTTGCAACAATTCTTCTAAATGATTGACATGGAAATTACTTACACCTATATTTTTAATTTTCCCTTCATTATATAGATCTTCCATGGCTTTCCATGTTTCAGAAATCAAAGCTTTATCTTGACCTGGCCAATGGATTAAATATAAATCAACATAATCTAAACCTAATCTCTTTAATGAAGCTTCATATGCTGATTGTACATTTTCTCTACCATAATCTGACATCCAAAGTTTAGTTGTGATAAACAAATCTTCTCTGTTTAAACCAGCTTCCTCTAAACCTTCTTTAATACCTTGACCTACTTTTTCTTCGTTTTGATAAGTTTGTGCAGTATCAATATGTTTATAGCCACTAATTATTGCATGTTTAACAGCTTCTCGACATTCATCATTATTTTCCACTCTAAATGTACCTAATCCTAGCGCTGGTATGCTATTACCGTTATAAAACTCAACTAATTTCTGTGTCATTATATTGCCTCCTGGTTTCCTTAAATACTTAGATTAATATTGAAACGACTTTAGTCTCAAGGTAAGGTTCTATACCTTCAGAACCGCCTTCTCGTCCAAAGCCACTTTCTTTCATGCCTCCGAATGGTATATGAGCAGCACTTGGGCCACCATCATTCCATCCAATTACACCATAATCTAAGTTCTCATACAATTGTATACCAATACTATAGTTCTCTGTAAAGAAATATGCTGCAAGTCCAAATGGCGTATCGTTAGCTTTTTGAATAACTTCATCAATTTCTTTATATGTTGTAATTGGTGCTACCGGTCCAAATGTTTCCTCAACCATAATTTGCATATCGTCAGTTACATCTGCAAGTACTGTAGGTGTTATATAATAACCACCATCTCTATAGCTATCTCCTCCTGTTACGATTCGTGCACCTTTACTTGTTGCATCGTCTATATGAGATTTTATTTTTTCAAATCCATCTGCATTAATAACCGGTCCAATATCTGTAGATTCATCTTGGCCATTACCTACTTTTAATTTACTTACTTCTGATCTTAATGACTCTTCAAATGAATCTTTAATGGATTCATGAACATAAATTCTATTTGCACAGACACAAGTTTGACCCGCATTTCTAAATTTTGAAGCAATTGTTCCTTTAACTGCTTTATCAATGTCTGCATCTTCATGGACTATAAGTGGCGCGTGACCTCCTAGTTCTAAAGTCACTTTTTTAAGTGTAGAACTCGATTGTTCCATTAATTGCTTACCAACTGGTGTAGATCCAGTGTATGTTATTTTTGAAATCAATGGATGCTTAGTAAATATTTTCCCTATATCTTTACCTGTTCCATTTACATATTGAATTACATCTTTTTCAAAACCAGCTTCATGAGCTAAATCAACTAATTTCATAGTCGTAAGTGGCGTATCCTGTGCAGGTTTACATATAAATGTACATCCTGCTGCTAATGCCGGAGCTGCCTTTCTAGTCATCATTGCTGCTGGGAAATTCCAAGGAGTTATACTAGCGACGACTCCAACAGGCGCTCTCGTTACAATTAATCTCTTATTATCTACATGTTCTGGTATTGTTCTACCATAAGTACGTTTTGCTTCTTCAGCAAACCATAATATATAATCAGTCGCATATTTAACCTCACCTTTAGATTCTTTTAAAGGCTTTCCACTTTCCTTAGTCATAGTTAAAGCAATTTCATCTATGTTTTTTAAAATCAATTCATACCATTTATACAATAAAGCACTTCTATCGTGGGCAGGTTTCTTCTTATAATCTTGGAATACTTCATGTGAACGTTTAATTTTTTCATTAATTTCATCTTCACTATTATTTTTTAGCGTTTCAATCACTTCACCAGTTGCCGGATTCTTAACATCAAATTCTTCATTTCCCATTTTATATTCCACCTTTTTTATATAAAAATAGCGCTACATAATATGCAGCGCTTTGTTTCTAAGGATTAAACTTTTCAATTTCATCCATAATTCTTTCAAGGTCTTCCACACTATATTGGAATCTACCATGGAAGACAAATTTATTAAAGAAATGTTGTAGTTGTTTTTCTCCTACTAACACTTTAATGTTAGGATCTTGTGAGTAATTACTTATAGTAGCTTCACTCACTTCATTAGGATGGAAGTATATGATTGGTGTTGGTGTATATTTAAGTTCCAGTTGTCGTTGTAATTCTTCTGTTGTACCATCAACTTCTTTAACTTCATCAGTATATGAATGAAATGCTGCAGTTTTATTATTTGATTGTTTTTCTAGTAATAACGTTTGTTCTTTATTTGGATTTAAATCCAAAGTTCCAAAAACTTGTCCTAATACTGGAAAATCATTAAACTGCTGTTCTGTAATACCGTGATAGATGTGACCACTTACTAAATTTGAGTCAATAACATAAATGCCTGTTCTAGTTAATACTAAATGGTCTATTTGTCTTACTTTGCCTAAAGGATCTTTAGGTAAAAATATATTAGCCATTATATGCATATCTTCAGGTCTAATTCTACGTTCATTTACAAGTTGATCTCTTAATTCTAATAAATGTCTATCAGTTATATATTCCCCTTCATTCTTGGAAAATAACTTTAATGAGTCAATTTCTCTTTCTTTTTGTGAAATTTCTTGTTGATGTGATTCTTTTTGTTTAGTTAGAACCTTTTTATTCTCTACTCTTTCATGATCTAACTTCTCTTTGTGCTCAGATTTTAGCGACTCGTTTTGTTGTTTATGAGATTCTTGAATCTTAGTCAAAGATTTTTTCTTTTGTTTTAACGAAACAAAGAATAATATAATAAATAATATCGCAATAACAACTGCTGCGATTAATCCATAATGAATCGGTTCTAATTGACTCATAATTGCAGATCGCTCCCTTTCATAAGTATTACTTCTATTATAGTAAAAAATTCAAATTAATTCAGTATTTATCATAAAATATATTAATTATCCCATTATATTTTTTAATACTTCGTACATTTGAATAGTTATTCCTCACTTTAATAGTAAATTAATTTAATTTCCAATAAAAACACTTTAAATAACATGTACAAAACCTATAAGCAAAGTCCAATGTTTGCAGAAATTAAAAAAGCACTGTATAAAAAGGTAATTTTTTATACAGTGCTTTTTAGTTTATTTAAGTAAATCTTTTAATAAGTCTACTTTATCTAATTCTTCCCAAGGTAATTGAACATCTGTTCTTCCAAAATGTCCATATGCTGCAGTTTTTTTATAAATAGGTTGTCTTAAATTCAGCATTTGTATAATGCCTGCAGGTCTTAAGTCAAATACTTCTCTAATTTTTTCTACTAAAGTTGTTTCTTCAACTTTACCAGTTCCAAATGTTTCTATTGATATTGAAACTGGCTGAGCCACGCCTATTGCATATGCTAACTGAACTTCACATTTGTCTGCAAGTCCACTAGCGACAATATTTTTAGCTACATAACGCGCTGCATAAGCTCCTGATCTATCCACTTTAGTTGGATCTTTCCCACTGAAACATCCACCGCCATGTCTAGCATAACCACCGTATGTATCTACGATAATTTTTCTTCCAGTTAATCCTGCATCACCTTGTGGTCCACCAATTACAAATCTACCTGTTGGATTAATAAAGAATTTAGTTTCATCATCTAATAATTCTTTAGGAACGATTGGGTAAATAACATGATCTTTAATATCTTGTTGTATTTTTTCTAGTTCAATTTTTTCATGATGTTGTGAAGAAATAACAATTGTATCAACTCTTACAGGTTTATCATTCTCGTCATATTCAACTGTTACTTGTGTCTTACCATCTGGACGTAAATAATCTAAAGTGCCTTCTTTACGAACATCTGTTAATCGTTTAGCTAATTGATGTGCTAAATAACCTGGTAACGGCATATAAGTTTCTGTTTCATTTGTTGCATATCCGAACATAAGCCCTTGGTCTCCTGCACCAATAGACTCAATTTCTCTATCTGTTAAGTCATCTCTATCTTCTAACGCACAATCTACACCTTGCGCTATATCTGGAGATTGTTCATCAATTGCAGTTAAAATTGCCATTGTTTGAAAATCATAGCCATATTTTGCTCTCGTATATCCTATATCTTTTACAGTTTGTCTTACTACTTTAGGTATATCAACATATGTTGAAGTTGAAATTTCACCTGCAATTAAAGCCATACCTGTTGTTACTGTTGTTTCGCAAGCGACTCTAGCTTTAGGGTCACCTTTTAATAATTCGTCCAAAATTGCGTCAGAAATTTGATCCGCAATCTTATCTGGATGCCCTTCTGTTACTGATTCAGATGTGAAGAGTCTTCTATTCTTTAACATAAAAAATCTCCTTTAAATAATGTTGTACGGTCTCTTTCTCTGCGCAAATAAAAAGTGCCCTCTCTCAATAAAAATAGAGAGAAGGCACACTCGTCCATTCGCTCTTATCGTTCAGACAATATTGGTCTGCAAACGGTTTGGCACCTTTCTTTCAAATAGAAAGAGGTTGCTGGGTTTCATTGGGTCCATGTCCCTCCACCACTCAGGATAAGAGAATCCGTCAAAGACGATAATACTAGAGTTTTCTGATTATGTCAATGCAACGAAATATAATTCAATTGTCATAAATTTTTAAAATAAATTTTCCTATTAGTATAGACTATATATTTTAATGTGTTATACTAATTCCATGAAAATGCTTACAACACTAATATAAGACATGGGGGTCGTCATTTATGGCAATACAGTCAATTACAGAATCAATCGAACTTTCTAACCTTCTTAATAAGGAAACTACACACAAACAACTCTCTAGAACTGAATTATATAGTCATATTCTAGAATCTGGTGAAGGGGTATTAACTGAATCTGGTGCTATTAGAATGGAAACAGGGAAATATACCGGACGTTCACCTAAAGATAAATTTATTGTAAAAGAAGCAGATACAGAACAAGATATTGATTGGGGAACAATCAATCAACCTATCTCAGAAAATAGCTTCTTAAATTTATATGATCAAGTTATTGACTATTTAAACCAAAAATCACAACTTTATGTCTTCAATGGATATGCTGGTGCAGATGAATCATCACGCTTAGATTTACGTGTGATTAATGAGTTACCTTGGCATAATCTATTTGCTCAAAATATGTTTATACGTCCTGAAACTAAAGAAGATGCACTTAATATTAATCCTAACTTTACTGTTATCAGTGCACCTGGATTTAAAGCAAATCCAGAAAAGGACGGCACAAACTCTGAAACATTTATTATCACTTCATTCAAACATCGCGTTATATTAATTGGTGGTACTGAATATGCTGGTGAAATGAAAAAAGGTATATTCTCAGTTATGAACTACTTGTTACCTAAAAAAGGCATTATGAGCATGCATTGCTCAGCTAATGTTGGTTATAACAAAGATGTCGCTTTATTCTTCGGTCTATCTGGAACAGGTAAAACAACTTTATCTGCTGATCCAAATAGAAAACTTATCGGAGACGACGAACACGGTTGGAATGAGAATGGAGTCTTCAATATCGAAGGAGGCTGTTACGCTAAAACAGTAAGCCTTAGTCGAGAAAAAGAACCACAAATTTATGATGCAATTCGATATGGTACAGTATTAGAAAATGTAGGTGTTAAATCTTGTGGATCAGTTGATTACAACGACACTTCATTAACTGAAAATACTAGAGCAGCATACCCTATCGATTTTATAGATAATATTGTAACACCATCAATTGCAGGTCATCCAAATACAATCATCTTCTTAACAGCAGATGCATTTGGTGTATTACCTCCAATTTCAAAATTAGATAAATCACAAGCGATGTATCACTTCTTAAGTGGATTTACATCTAAATTAGCAGGAACAGAAAGAGGCGTAACGAGTCCACAACCTGTATTCTCAACTTGTTTCGGCTCTCCATTCTTACCATTACATGCGACAGAATATGCAGAATTACTTGGTAAATTAATTGACGAACATGATGTAGATGTTTACTTAGTGAACACTGGCTGGACTGGTGGAGAGTATGGTGTAGGTTCTAGAATGGACTTAAAACATACACGCTCAATGATTCGTCGTGCAATAAGTGGAGAAATCAAAAATTCTGAATTTGTTAAAGATGATATTTTTGGTCTAAATATTCCTAAACACGTTTCAGGAGTACCATCAGAAATATTATACCCACGTAATACATGGGTATCAGCAGAAGCATATGATGAAAAAGCTAAACAACTTGCTTCAGATTTCAAAGAAAACTTCTGTAAATTTGGAGAAACTTCAGAACACATTCAAGCAGAAGGCGGATTTACTTTTAATCGTTAAAATTAACCCCATGTATAAAAAAACCCTTAAAGTTGAACTGAAATTCAACTTTAAGGGTTTTTGTTTTCACATTTATCCATCCAATTATGAATTTGAATGAGTGTCTGTTTTTCTTTTTCAGGTCTAAATACATGCCCTTCTCCTTGTTCATAAATCGTGCTATATTCTACATTATGTTCTTTTAAATGTTCTTCTAAATGGTACGCCATATTGATATTAACTTGTTTATCTTTATCACCATGAACAATTAAAATTGGCGGGCTATCTTGATTAATGTTTTTCAAAGCATTTCTACGTTCATATTCTTCATATTGCTTTTTAGGATGTCCAACCATCCTTTTTAACATTCCTCGTAAATCAATTCTCTCTTCATACATCATAAGTAAATCAGTTACTCCGCCCCAAATTATATAACTTGTTGCTTTAACTGTTTGATACGTAAGTAAGCCTTGTATACCGCCTCTAGAAAAACCTATAATATGAACAGGTATTTGCGGGTATTTTTCTTTTAATATATTGATACCAACAATTACATCATTTAAATCGTCTCCACAAAAATGATCTCTTCCTTCGCTTCCGTTACTTCCTCGATAATAAGGAGCGAATACTAATGTATTTTTATTTTTAAATTGAGACATTCTTGCTGGCCTTACTCTACCAACTTGTCCTTTACCACCTCGTAAATAAACAACGATTCTTTCAACGTTTTTATGAGGTGTCATTAGCAACCCTCTAACTTTAAGTCGATCTACAATATAAATCACTTCTTCTGTCACGTGATCTAAAAGGAAAACAGGCATTCTTTTTCTACTGAAGAAATCCAAGTTTATACACCCTTTCAACACACTTTAATATCGCTTTATCTTTTAATAAAAAACTCTTTTTTTGTTCAGGTACATCATCTATATTTTGAACAATAATCGGGCCATATGTTTCAAAATACTCACTTTTTACCTCCATCGAATCAACTTTAATAAAATATACGTCTTTATCGAATGGTTTCTCATCATGCACTGTATATGAAGCAATAAACGTTACTTCTTTAGGGATTGCACCTGTTTCTTCATATAATTCTCTTACTATTGCTTCTTTATTTGTTTCATTTTGCTCCACTTTTCCACCAGGAAATTCTATTCCTCTGATTTTATGATGAGTCATAATATAATTATTCTTGTATATAGGAATTCCAAGTACATGTTTAGCTTTTTGTATATCGTTCGCTTCTTTATATTCTAAATCTACGTTTAGTCCATATGGATCTTTATAGCGCATGAAACACGACCTCTTTCTTCGATTGTGATAAACTGTATATATATTTTATTAGGAAGGTAGAAAATATTGAAAAAATTAACCTTAACGTCCTTGATATTAACAATTACTCTTATTCTAGCAAGTTGTAGTCAACAAGGTCAAAATAATTTTAAAAATAGCAGTGAAGCTATTGAAGCATTTCAAAAAAACATTAAAGATGTCGATACCCATTCTATAAAATCTAAAAATGAAACAACTGTAGATTTTCAAGATAGAAAGACAAAGTTAAAACAAAATTCATATGGCCGTACAAATCATCACGATAAACTTTCATTTAATGTAGAACAATCTAGTAATACTAAGGAATTCAAAACACGTGACAAAAGTATCTTTATAGATTCAAATGAAATCAAATCTTCACCAAAGACTAAATACTTAAATTATCATGCACAAAATGCTGAAATTGATTATTATCAAAAAATTGGTCAAGACTGGTTTGATTTAACTACATTTAACCAAAGTTTATTAAAACCGATTGAAGATGATGTGACGATTAAAGACAATACCCTTTCATATGAAGGTACTGACAGCGTAATGAAATATTTATATCAATTAGGTTATAGCCAATCTCCTTTAATCGATCAAGAATCATTAAGTAATATTAATGATTTAAAAATTAAAAAAGGTAAATTCAATTTAACTTTCCAAGAAGACAAAACATTACCTAAAAAATTAACTTTTAATATTGTCGCTACAGGAAAAATAAAGAACGAAACAATAAATATTCATATGAAACAAACAACACAATTTTATAAGTTTAATAATACTAAAGTTAAACCATACAAAAATTTAACAGAAAATAATTATAAATAGGAGAATTGATATGAAAAAGTTATTCATTAAATTAATCCGTCTATACCAAAACTATATATCACCATTAACTCCACCTACATGCAGATTTGAACCAACATGCTCTAATTATGCTGTAGAAGCAATTTCTGAATATGGTGCATTAAAAGGAACATGGTTAGGTACGAAAAGAATATTAAAATGTCATCCATTCCATGCAGGAGGATATGATCCAGTTCCACCAAAAAAAGACCATACACATTAATTGTCTCAACCTTAGTCAACCATAGTGGGATCGTAATCTTTTTTAAAATTAGATTACGATCCCACTTCTTTATTTTATAAGTTTATCTGTATCTACTTTTGGTGGTAAATATTTAATTTTATTGTTCTTTATTTCAGCACTATCCTTAACGATATCATCCATGAAATAATAATCACTTGGTGTCACATCACTTGGATAATCACTATGCTGAGCTAAATATGCGGTGAAATAACTACTTAAACCAAATTCATACATACCACCTATTACAAATTTCAATTTATTCTTTTTACAATAATCGATTATTTCTAGAGATTTATCTATCCCTCCTATTCGGGAAGGTTTAATAACAACCCCATCTATAAGTTCAGATTTATTAAATTTATTAATTTGTTCTAAATTCAAAGCTGACTCATCAATAAATATAGGTAACGTTAATGATTTACGATATTCCTTATATAAATCAAAATGACTAAATGGCTGCTCTATATAAATAAAGTCTTGATCTTTAAATGTGTTTAATAAAGAAATATTACTTTCTTCTAATACTCCGTTTGCATCAATAGCTCTTTTAATTTGAGGATAATATTGTTCTAAAAATGCAATATCTTTTCGAATTCCATTGTGCCATTTTATTTTAATTCTTGAAGGTAATTCACCATGATATTGATTAAAGTATTTTTCAATATCATGATTTACAGTAGCACCATATGCTATATCAAATTCATATAAATCATGGAACTTCTGATAAAAAATCATAGACATTACACTTCGAGCGTTCGGAAAGTCATTTAGTTCATCTATTAATTGACAACTTAGTTTATAACTATTTATTTGATCATAAACATGTCTTTCAAACCAATTAGTTAATTCTTTTTTTACAGAATCTATCGTTTCAAAATGATACCAATCCGTGCTAAAGGCATTACACTCTCCATAGTATTTCTGTCCATTACTATCAACCCATTCAACAATCAATACTTCACGTTCTTCCATTTCAATTAAAGGTGTTTTGATAGATACTCTGAACGGAGCTTTAAATAAATAAAAATTCATCGTATTTTTACTCATGGGTTATCCACTCTTTCACTTTATGCCTTGAAAGTTTACCGGTTGAAGTTCTTGGTATTTCATCCATTTTATAAAAATATTTTGGGTGTTTATATTTGGCTAAATATTCATTCAACAAAATCTTAAATTCATTAATTTCTATTTTACTTTCACCTTCATATACTAAAGCAGGTACTTGTCCCCACTTTTCATCTTCAACAGGAACCGCAACACATGTATTAATCTGCGGATGATTTAACATGATATGTTCTATTTCAAAAGGATATATATTTTCTCCTCCACTAATAATTAAGTCTTTTCTTCTATCATAAATATATACGTATCCATTTTCATCTATAGATCCAATATCACCAGTCTTGAAGTATCCATCTATAAATGTCGTAGTATTACTATTAGTTGTTAAATAACCATTCATAACATTACCACCTGAAACAGCTATCTCACCGTGCCCATCAGCATTCTTATTTAAAATTTTAAGTTTTACATTTGAAGGTATTTTACCAACCGTACTTGGTTCATCACGTAACATTTCTGGACTTGCAGTTACAAACTGCGAACATGTTTCTGTCATACCAAATGAATTATAAATTGGTAAATTGTATTCAAGTGATTTATTGATCATAGATTCTGATAATTTTGCTCCACCTAACAGTATTTTCTCCAAATTATAGGGTTCTTTTAATTCCTCTTTAATCAACCATTGCAATGTCTGAGGAACGAGTGAAATATGTGTAATACCTTCATGCTTAATCAAATGCATAACACGGTCAATATTAAACTTAGCTTCTAATACTACTGTGAAACCTTCAATTAAACTACGTATAAGCACACTTAAACCAGATATATGATAAATAGGTAGCACTGATAGCCATTTCGTTAATGAATCATAACCAAGGCTTTCTTTACAGCCAATAGCACTATAATAATGATTCGAAAAAGTTTGAGGTACAGCTTTAGCAGGTCCAGTTGTCCCTGACGTAAACATTATCGTAGCAATATTATCCATTTTAAATTGAGATTCTAAATTATGTTTATTTATATGATTTATGTCACTTATATTTATATTCTTTTGTTTAATATCAAGTGAATTATAAGTCAATACTGTTTGTACATTAACACTATCTAATTGTTGTTCTATTTCTCTTGATGTCAATTTAGTGTTAATCATCACAATCTCAACATTCGCTAGCCAAGCTCCAATAATCAAAGATACATGATGGATATCATTCTTTATATAAAATGCCACCCTATTTAAATTAAGTTGTTTTAAATACGACGCATATACTTTTGACTCTTTGAATAGTTGTTGATATGTTATTTCAATATCATCTTGTTTGATTGCTACTTTATTTGGTGATTCAATTACGCGTTGTTCAATCCAATGTTTCATATTTGGACCTCCTTATATCATTATTTATTATAACGATAAATTCATAATAGAACATAAAAAATGCTTTATGCATAATATAAAATCCCGACAAAGTTTAAATTATGTCGGGATTTATATTATTAGTTCTTGGTTATGCTGAAGTATTTTGTTGCATTCTTCTTTTTGTAACGATACGTTCTAACATTAAGAACACTAGTCCAATGATAGTTAAAAATGGTGCTACTAATGCTAGATCTTTAACTTCTAATTGGCTAACTACTATTCCACCTATAAAAGCACCTAGTGCATTACCAATATTAAATGCAGATTGATTCATTGTACTTGCTAACATTGGCGCATCTTTTGAAATGACCATACTCTTAAATTGAAGAGAAGGACTCATACTAAATCCTATAAGTCCAAATATAAAGATACCAACAACCATTAACAGGCTATAATTTTGAATAAAGTACATCATAAAAATATAAATAGGAAAAACAATAAAAATAATGTTTAGTGCTCTATTTAAATTCCAATCTGCTAGTTTACCACCAATTATATTACCTAAAGTGACACCTACACCAAATATTATAAGAACAAATGAAATCCATCGCTCATCTATATGTGAAACATTAATTAAAATTTGAGAAATATAAGTAAAATATGCAAATACACTACTAAACCCAAATAATGTTACACCAAGAGTTAACCATAATTTAACGTCTTTTAATACATTTAATTCATTTTTAATAGAAATAGGTTGAGTATCTTTTTGATTCGGTACATATTTAATAATTCCTATTAATGTTAGTAGACCTAATATACTTATAATTATAAAGGTCATTTTCCAACCAAATATTTGACCAACAAAAGTTCCGAATGGTACGCCTATAATATTACTCATTGTTAAGCCCATAAACATTAGCGCCATAGCACTAGCTCTTTTATGAGGTGGCACCATGCTTGCTGCTAAAATAGAACCTATACCAAAGAAAGATCCATGTGCTAGCGCCGCAACAATTCTACTTAACATTAATAACTCATAGTTTGGAGCTATTCCGCCTATTCCATTACCTACTATAAAGATTCCCATTAATAAAACGAGTAAATTTTTTCTTGGTAGCTTATATGTAGCAAGAACTATAATCGGTCCTCCAATGGCAACACTAAGTGCATAACCTGTAATCAGTTGCCCAGCATCAGACACAGTTACATTCAAGTCTCTTGCAATATTTGGTAGCAATCCCATGATTACAAACTCTGTCATACCTATTGCAAACGCACCAAGACTTAATATCCATATCGCTAAAGGATACTTCTTCATCAAACACAACTCCTTTAACCTTATTATTTTAATCAGATTTATCCATATTAGTACGTTTATAAGCATATGACAAGCTTTTTTTATAAATTTTTTATAAATAAAAAAAAACTGAGAAATAGATTCTCAGTTTTTAAAACGATTTCATTCAGTTGTATTAATCCAACCAATACCAATCGTTCCATAACCAGTATGAACAGAAGCAACAGGTACTAATGGTTCAACATATACATTTATATTACTATTCAATGTTAAAATACGTTCTTTCCAAATATGTGCCTCTTCTTCATTACCAGCATGTAGTACACCAATACTTGTAATCCCCTTATCAATTGCCTCTTTCATACGAGCAATTAAATAAGCTTCAATTTTCTTCATTCCTCTAGATTTAAGTTCTAAATCTATCGTTCCATGCTCTAATTTCAATAAAAGTTTAATGTGAAGTAAGCTACTCAATAAATATTTGCCATTAGATACTCTACCACTATTTTTCAATTGCTGTAGGTTTCTTGGTAATAAATATAATTCACTTGTTTCTTTTACACTTTCTAACTTATTCACTATCTCATCAAATGATTTATTCTCATTATATAGCTTTCTCCCATATTCAACTAATTCTTTCTGAGGAAAACTCCCTGTACCGCTATCGACAACATGGATCTCCATAGGAAAATTTTTTGAATTTGAAAGTGATGAAGCATAAGTACCCGATAAACTACTTGAAGGGTGAATCGCAATAACATGCGTATATCCCTCATCTTCAATTTGCTGATAAGTTTCAATAAAATCTTGAGGTGTAGGTTGAGCCGTTTTTGCTCCATTACCATTTTCCTTTAACATATCGAAACATGATTTTGAACTTTCAAACTCTGTATCTTTATATGGTTTGTCTTCTATAATTGTTGATAAAGAAACTACAAATAAATCTTTCTCGTCAATATTTTGATCAATATAAGTTGTTGTATCAATTAACCACGCTAATTTCATTACTTCCTCCAGTGTATATAAAATATACGAATCATCTTAGTGTATTATTTTAACTCTAATCTTATTAATACCATATATTCCAGTTCTACACAATTAAAAAAAGAAACAATAAGTTCGAACAATCATATAATAAAATATAGGTTTGTAATTCTAATATAATTTTATTAACAAACCTTATTATTTAGGTGATTAATATTATAAGGTAAATTGTACTATATGAATTATTTTAGATAAAATTTACTATTTAAAAATACTAATTATCTTTGAATCTCCCTATTTATTAAATTACAAAAAATAACAAAAACATTATTAATGGTATTAGAAATAATATGTTCCCAATATTAACCACAAACCAAATTAGACTAATATATCTAATGTGATTATTTTTAACAAAAACAAAGCTAATTGATATAATTCCTGTCCTATTGACGTATTTGCGAAAAATATTAATAAATCACCAATTTAACAAGCTATACTTTAGCTACTGTTACCACAATTTATTGCTTAAAATAAGACAATAAAAAAAGAGCAAGGTCAACGTGTAAGAGATTAATCTCTTAACACCTATTTGACACTTGCTCATTCACGTTTACTTACCTAGTGCAAGAAAACACTTTAATACCAACGTCTTGGATGAGTTGATTATTAAGGTACAAACGGAGAGTGAGGGATTCGAACCCTCGAGACGCTTGTGGCGCCTACACACTTTCCAGGCGTGCTCCTTCGGCCAGCTCGGACAACTCTCCACAAACAAAAAAATCAGAAGCGATATTTCACCTCTGATTATATGACCCCTACGGGACTCGAACCCGTGTTACCGCCGTGAAAGGGCGGTGTCTTAACCGCTTGACCAAGGGGCCTATATGGCTCCACAGGTAGGACTCGAACCTACGACCGATCGGTTAACAGCCGATAGCTCTACCACTGAGCTACTGTGGAATAATAATGGAGCGGGTGATCGGAATCGAACCGACAACATCAGCTTGGAAGGCTGAGGTTTTACCACTAAACTACACCCGCTTAATATTAAATTTAAATGGGGCGACTGATGGGAATCGAACCCACGAATGTCGGAACCACAATCCGATGCGTTAACCACTTCGCCACAATCGCCATACTTGTTAAAAAGTATGGCTCAGGACGGAATCGAACCGCCGACACAAGGATTTTCAGTCCTTTGCTCTACCGACTGAGCTACTGAGCCAAAATAAAAATGGCGGTCCCGACGGGAATCGAACCCGCGATCTCCTGCGTGACAGGCAGGCATGTTAACCGCTACACCACGGGACCATCTTTAAAAAGTATTGCGGGAGGCGGATTTGAACCACCGACCTTCGGGTTATGAGCCCGACGAGCTACCGAACTGCTCCATCCCGCGTTAATATTAAGTAATTTGGCTACCTTTTTAATATAACACATTTATTAATATTATGTCAAGAAAATATTAATTGTTTTTTATAAAAAATGGTGACCCCTACGGGACTCGAACCCGTGTTACCGCCGTGAAAGGGCGGTGTCTTAACCGCTTGACCAAGGGGCCTCTAATTGAGAACTTCTTAATTATATATAGAAATATAGATAACGTCAATGCTATTTCTTTACTTTTCTTAATAAAAAATTTGAACTTTTAACATCTATGTGACAATTGTCACTAAAGGGAAAAATACTCATTCAAATCACCCCTATTTTTATCTTTAAAAGTGTAGTTCATACATGATTTTCCAATGAAAAAATGGGATAAAACAACTTTTCCATACTTGAATGTATATAATTGTTTATCTTCTACAATGTTCAGTGCTCAATTATTGTTGGTTGGCACTTTCTTCAATTTATGTTTGTTTAATTTTCTATTATTAATTCTTATAGTACATAAAAACCATCTAACTTCATTATTCTTAGAAGCTAGATGGTTATTTTATTTCTTATGTTTCCAAAATATAATTAAGCAATACATTACTTCCTTTTACTATTTGTTCTTTACTGCTGTATTCGTCTGGGTGATGGCTAATACCGTCCTTACTTGGTATGAAGATCATCGAAGCCGGCATTATTGCACTGACTGAGTTTGCATCGTGATTGGCGCCACTTGCCATTTGTTGAGACGTATATCCTAATTTCTTTGTTACTTCACTTAGTTTTATTATATTTTGTTTATCTAATTTTGTTGTATGCTTCTTTACTACTATTTCCTTTTTTGATGTTATTATATTTAATAATGTTTCTTCGTATTGATCGAGTTTCTCTTCTGCATCACTTCTTATTTCAACAAATAGTTCTACTTTATTAGGTATCACATTCGCTTGATTTGGATATATATTAAGTTTTCCAACTGTTAATACGGATTGATCATCTAGTGTTTCTGAGAAATTAAATATTTTTTGAAGTTCTAATGTTGCAAGTTTTAATGCGTCTTGTCTTAAATGCATAGGCGTGGTCCCAGAATGACCGCTTCTCCCCTCAACTTCAATATGATACCTTCTTAATCCTGCAATACTTGTTACTATGCCAATATCTAAATTTTCATTTTCTAAGACTTCACCTTGTTCTATATGCAATTCAATATAGCTTTGATAGTTTTGCTGGTTTCGAGTTTTTTCTACTGCTTCTTTACTTAAACCCACTTTCTCTAGATCTTCGTTCTTATCATCAAATATACCAGCAAAGACTCTACTACCAAATGTTCCACCTAGTATATTCGCCTCTTCCCCTCTAAAAGCTACAAGCATGATTGGATGATTAAGTTTAATTTTGTTTTCTTTTAACGTTAATAAAACTTCTAATCCGCTTAAGACACCTAGTGCTCCATCATATAGTCCGCCGTTTTGTACTGTATCTAAATGAGACCCTATTAAAATCGGATTTTTACCTTCTCCATATTGTCCAAACACATTACCTACTTCATCAGTATGTGAATATAAATCATTTTTTTTTAATAATTTTTCAAACCAAGATAAAGTTTGCTCTTCTGTATAGCTAAATACACGACGTGTATATCCTTTTCCATGTGTATCGTTAAATTGTTTTATTTCATCAAATAAACTCTCTAACCTTTTATCATTAATTTGCAAATCAGTTCACTCCTTTAAGTCCAGAAATGAATTTACCAATAGTTTTATTTGTAACTTCTTGATCATGATAAACTAATTGACCTCTTACGATCGTATCTACTATTTGTGCATTTACCATACTATCGTTAAATACAGATTGATTGGAAATGGATTCATAGTAATCTTTATCTAGTTTCCAAGATTTATTTGGGTTAATAATAGTAAAATCTGCATCTAATCCTTCTCGAATTCTTCCTTTGCTGATTAGATTATATCTATCAGCAATATTAGCCGAGAATAAATTAGAGAATTGTTGTTCAGTCATACCATTTTGTAAAACGAGAAAATCAAATATTATAGGAATCATAATATCCAATCCAGTAAGACCAGATGGCGCATTAAATATATTTTTTTCAGATTGGTCTTTAACCCAAGGTGCATGGTCAGATGTAATGAAATCTATTTGACCACTTTGTAATTGTTTATTTAATTTACTCACTTCTGTTGGTGTACGTAGGGCTGGATTACATTTAGCTAATACACCATATTTTTCTAATGTATCAGTATCTAGCGTAAGATATTGATAACATGTTTCATACGTTACATTAATATCGAATTTACTTTTCATAGTTTCTATTAAATCTACCGTATGCGGGTGACTAATATGAACAAGATGTAATTTGGCATTACTCCATTTTGCTAATTCTAACAAAGTAGCTACTGCTGATGATTCTGATTCTGGTGGTCTACTAAGATTATGATAAATTGCATCTGTTTTATCTTCAGAATTATACTTATTTACCAGATGATTAATAATGTCTTCATTCTCAGCATGAAAAGCTACTAAGATATCATTTTCCGAAGTTAATTTCATAATATCTATTATTTGATGGTCTGGTATTCTAGGGAACCTCTTTGGATCAGTTTCGAAAGTAGATAATTTAAATGCAATTGCACCCGCATCTATCATATTCTGGATATTATCTATACCTTTATTTTTTGCTACTGTAGCCCACAATGCGACATCAACAACAGCATTTTCATTAACATCTTCAATTTTATTTTTAAACTTTTCAACTGTATCGATTGGTTCTGGTCTATCATACGGCATATCAATAATAGTTGTTATGCCCCCCTGAGCTGCAGCTCTTGTAGCCCTATTCATACCTTCATCTGGATTAGAGTAACAATGAACATGAGAATCTATAAAACCAGGGAATATAATTTCATCTTTATATTCAAAAATTTGATTTGCTTGAAACGTTCCATATTCACCTATTTTAACGATTTTGCTATCTTTAATACCAATATCACCTTGTTGAACACCGTCTTGTACATAATTCCCTCTAATAACTAAATCAAATGTCATTTTCAATTACCTCCGCTTTCTCTTTTGTTAAATAACTTACAGCAAATAAACAAATTATCGATAAGCAAATTCCATAAAATACATAAGGCAATGTTGTTCCAATTGTATGTGCTACCGCGGAACCAACTATTCCACCAATAATCGAACTGATACCACCATAAGTATTTATCCATTTTGTGTCTTTGAAAATAAATCCAAAAATGACTGGAATAATTAATGCTGAAACTGAATAAGCAAATGATGCAACTATCCATCCCAATGCTTGTGGAACTAAAATAGATAAACTAACTGCAATGATTAAAACAGTCACTGCAATTACTCTAGAAACCTTAACTTGTTGGCTTCTTGTTGTACTCGGATTTAAATAATTCACATAAATATCTTTAGACAAAGTAACAACGACTGACTGAATCGCACTAGACAATGTTGACATAATTGTAGCAACTATAAATGTTGAAAATACTACTGTAAACCAAGCAGGAGTTTGGGTTAGAAACCAACCAGTTGCATCTTCAGGATTAGACATTCCTGGATTTAAATGACTGATTGTAATTCCCATAATCGAAGACCATGCTGAGGCTAAAGCAAACAGTACTGCAGTTGCAATTATAGAAATTTTTGCATTTTTAGCATTATCTGCTGCGTAAATTCTTTGAAAAATTTGTTGATTCGTCAAGTTACCTGGCATTACACCAAATATCCAAAATATAATCATCGTTCCACCTATACCAAATAATCCTTTAGGTAACTCAGTGTACTTAGGTTCATGATTAGATGTAATTTCTGACCAACTTCCACCCATTTGTAGCGCAACAACGACAGCAATAATAGCACCTACTATCATAAAACACCCAAAAATAAAATCAGTCCAAGCAACTGTTGTCATACCAGCTGGTAATACAAATGCTAAACTGATTAAAGCAAATATAATGACAACTGTACTAGGTTCAAATCCTGTTATTTTTGAAAAAATTTTCCCGAAACCTACAAGTTGAGTTATCATCCAACCAAAAGGAACAATTAAAGTAGCAATAATTACTAATATCATAAATACTTTATTTTTCCCAAAAATAGCACTAAGTGCATCAGGTAAAGATTCAAATTCACTATTCCTAAGCCATTTAGCCATGAATATATATGGTAAAAATCCTATTGCAGTTAGTAATCCGTAAGTTAAAGAAGCCCATCCATACGTGTAAGCCGTACCAACTAAACCTACTATTACTGCGCCTCCCATAACTGTTGCAAATTGTGTTCCTATTTGAACATATATAGGAAGTGATCTACCTCCTACATTCCAATCATCGATACTTTGATGCCGTTTTCCCATAATAAGAGAAAATATAAACAAACCCGATAACACAACTGTTAATGTAATAACTAAAGCTATTAACATTTAACACGCCCCCTTTGTTATATTTTTATATGTATTTTATGGTATTATAATTAAATAAACAAATCGAAATTCTTACAATGTGAGAAAGGTGATATTATGAATGACATTAAAACAATCATTAAATCCAATGAAATTTTAAGACTTTTTATCAATAAAAATCATTCTTTACACATAAAGTATATAATGCAAGAACTCAATATTCCTCAAAGTACAGTTTATCGAATTATAAAGACACATATTAGCCAAGGTATTATCGAATCACTTGGTGATGGTTTATACAAGCCTGGTTGGGTAATTCAAGCATTATATGAACCTGTTTATCCGCATTATTCAAAATTAACTAAACTAACAAGACCTTTATTAGAAGAAGCAGTAAATCAACTTGGAGAAACAATCATTTTAACAACATTAAGAGGAAATCATGTATTAGTATTGGATACTGTAGAAAGTAATAGAAACTTGAGATTCTCATTTAATAAGAATGAAGTATTTTTACCATATTATGGCGCATCTTCTAAAGTACTTATCGCTTTTGCTGAAGAGAACTATAGAAATGATTTAATAAAATTAAGCGAAGAAAATAATCACGAGAAACTTAAAGAAGATTTAAAAGAAATAAAAAAAGATGGTTATGCTATTTCATATTCAGAAGTTGATGTTGGAGCAATCGGTATAGGTGTTCCTATAATGATTAAAAAGAATTTAATTGGAGGACTCTCCGTTGCTGCACCTGAATTTAGAATAAACGATAAGAAAAAGAAAGAAATTATAAGTTATCTAAAAGATATGGCACATGAAATATCATTTTTAATGCAAAATGATTAATACTAAAAGCTATGTTGCTTGTTGGATAGTCTTGCAACTTATAAGTATCCAACATTGCTTGTCATACCTCTCTAGCAATGTTCAGGCTCCCAACATTGCTAGTCACACCTATCTTGCAATGTTCAAGTCTCCAATGTTGCTTGTCACACCTATCTTGCAATGTTCAGTCCTCCAATATTGCTAGTCACACCTATCTTGCAATGTTCAAGCCTCCAATGTTGCTAGTCACACCTATCTTGCAATATTCAGGCCTCCAACATTGCTAGTCACACCTATCTTGCAATGTTCAGTCCTCCAATATTGCTAGTCGCACCTGTATTGCAATGTTCAGGCCTCCAACATTGCTAGTCACGCCTATCTTGCAATGTTCAGTCCTCCAATGTTGCTAGTCATACCTCTCTTGCAATGTTCAGACTCCCAATATTGCTTGTCATACCTATCTTGCAATATTCAGTCCTCCAACATTGCTTGTCATACCTCTCCATCAAAAAAACAGAAATTCTAATGCTACATTAGAATTTCTGTCCTGTTTCCTACTATTTACTTCAAATACTCTATCATTTTGTCACTTGCATCTTTAGCCATCTGTACACAATCAGGAAGTCCTACTGCATCAAATGAAGCTCCAGTAATAATTAAATTATTATAGTTCTTTTCTATATGTTGCTGTATATCTCTTATTCGATCAATATGCCCTACTTCATATTGAGGCATACTATAAGGTAATTTTGTTACTATTGAAAATTCTGGTTCACCGTTGATAGTCATTATTTTATTTAAATCATTTAAAGCAACTTGTTTCAATTGTTCTTCATCTTTATGATGAATGATATTAGAACCTGGTTTACCTACGTAAGCTCTTAATAATACTTTACCTTCCGGCGTTGTATGTGGCCATTTTTTATTAGTCCATGTACATGCAGTAATTGCAGTATCGCTCGTTCTAGCAATAACGAAACCTGTACCGTCTTTATCATTAACTACTTGTTCTTTATCAAACGCCATAACTACAGTTGCAACACTCGTTGAAGGCATATAATTGAAATAATCTAGCTTAAGGTCATCTTCAAACCATTTAACAAAATGTTGATGTGGAACTGTAACAATCACACCATCATATTCATGGTTTTCACCATTAATTGTTAAAATTGATTTAGCATTTTCTTCATTTAAATTTTGTACTTGTGAATTTAAATGAATGTTTACTCCTTTACTTTCTAAATCATTTCGCAGAGTAATCATGAAAGATTCTAGACCGTGTTTAAATTGTTTAAATTGACCTTTAGGTTTAACAGTCACTTTTTTATTAGCATTATTTTTAGATTTTTGAGCAATCATACCTTTAATTAAACTACCTTCCTCTTCTTCTTGCTCTTTAAAATGAGGAAAAGTCGTTTTTAAGCTTAATTTATCAATATTCGCTCCATAAATGCCGGCCATAAGAGGTTCGATTAAATTTTCTAACACTTCATTTCCTAAACGTTGTCTAAAGAAATGGCCAATAGATATATCAGTATTCATTGGTTTTACAGGTAAAAAGTAATCCATTCCGGCTCTTAATTTAGCTACAGGCGAAATGAGTTTCGTTTTTAAGAATGGCTTAATTTCTGTTGGTATACCCATAATTGAACCGCCTGGTATTGGATAAAGTTTATTATGGCTATAAATATATGATTGTCCTGTTTTATTTGTAACTAGATCATCAGCTATACCTATTTCTTCAGCTAATTCAGTCATAATTCTTTTTCTACCTAAATAAGATTCAGGCCCTAATTCAATTGTATAACCATTTTCACGATAAGTTTTAATTTTACCGCCCACTCTATCTGATTGTTCATATACGTCGATTTCAACATCTGGTTGTTCTTTTTTCAAATAATGGGCAGCAGATAACCCTGTTATACCTGCCCCTATTATTGCGATACGTTTTGTCATGCTTAACACTTCTTTCTTATTCGATTGTTCGAATTAGAATTTTTTCTTAATTGCCGATACCATTGCTTCGATAAATTTAGGATCAATGTTTGGCATTGGTGGTCTATGATAATTCACACCTAATTCATCACAAACAACTTTACATTCATAGTCATTATCATATAGTACTTCTAAATGTTCACATACAAATCCTACAGGCGTATATATAAAATGTTTATATCCATGTTTATTGTATAGCTCTCTAGTTAAATCTTGAACATCTGGTCCTAACCAAGGTTCCCCAGTTTGTCCTTCTGATTGCCACCCTACAGAAACATGTTTAATATTTGATTTTTCAGCTAATATTTTAGCTGTTTCTTCTAATTGTTCTGGATAAGGATCATTAGCTTTTTTAATTTTCTCAGGTAAACTATGCGCCGATACTATTAGAACTGTTTCATCATGATTTTCTTCAGGAATCATTTGTAAAGTGTCATTTATCATTGTTGTCCAGTATGAAATAAATGCTGGTTCATTATAAAATTGTTCAACATGATGCAAGTTTATACCGTATTTATCCGCTTCTTCTTTGGCACGCTTATTATAGCTACCTACTGAGAAATTAGAATAATGTGGTGCTAAAACGATTGTAACCGCTTCTTCAATGCCATCATTATGCATTTGTTCAACTGCATCTTCAATAAATGGACGAATATGTTTTAGACCAATATACATTTTAAACTCAACATTTTCATAAGTGTCATTTAATGCACCTAACAAACTTTCAGCTTGTTTTTCAGTTGTTCCAGCTAGTGGAGAAATCCCACCGATAGCTTTGTAACGTCCTTTTAAATCTTCAATTTGTTCTTCAGATGGTTTATGACCATGTCTAATATGCGTATAGTATGGCACTATATCACTTTCTTTATATGGTGTACCATATGCCATAACTAAAAGACCGACTTTTTTATTCATTTTCTATACTCCCTTTAAGTAAAATTAATGCTGTTTATTTATCAACTACATTTGTGATTTATATTTTGCTGAATAGTCATGTACGAATTGAGCTACTCTTCTTAAAGTATCTGGTTGAACTTCAGGGAACACACCGTGTCCAAGGTTAAATATATAATTATGATTTTCTAAACCTTGATTCAAAATTTGAATTAATCGTTGTTCAATTACTTCCCATGGAGTTAACAATAATGCTGGGTCCAAGTTTCCTTGTAAAGTTTTAGTGATACCTTTTTCACGTGCTTCTTTAATTTGTAATCGCCAATCTAAACCGATCACATCAACTGGCAATTGATTCCATTCTTCAATTAAATGACTAGCCCCAACACCAAATGTTGTTACTGGTACATTTTTTTCTTTTATAGCTGTAAATATTTTATTCATTGATGGTCTAATAAAGTAATGGTAATCTTCAGCATTTAATGCGCCGACCCAAGAATCAAATACTTGTATCATTTTACAACCAGCATCAATTTGAGCATGCGTATAGCGTATCGCCATATCAGCAAGTGTATCCATCAGTTTAAACCAAGCTTCTGGTTGTTTATACATAAACGCTTTAGTTTTATTGTAATTTTTAGATGGTCCACCTTCAATCATATAGCTCGCTAATGTGAATGGCGCTCCTGTAAACCCAATTAAAGGTACATTAAGTTGTTCTTCAGTTAAAATTTTGATGGTATCTAAAACATACTTCACATCTTCTTCAGGGTTTATTTGACTTAATTTATTAATATCAGTGATATCTTTTATTGGATTATGTATAACTGGACCAATTCCAGATTTAATTTCTACATCTACTCCGATTCCTGTTAAAGGTGTCATAATATCTTTATATAAAATTGCAGCATCTGTATTATACTGATCTACAGGCAACTTTGTTACATAAGCACAAAGTTCAGGTTGATGCGTAATTTCAAATAATGAATATTTTTCTTTAATTTTTCTATATTCAGGTTGTGAACGACCTGCTTGCCTCATAAACCAAACTGGAGTATGAGTTGTACTTTCACCTTTTGCTGCTTTTAAAATTGTGTCGTTAAACGGTACACTCATTTCTTTCACCTCATTATAATCATTACAATCTATTTTAACATATTCTATTATAAAGACATCTATGTGTAGAAAAAGTCATAAATTATACAAAAGATTTGATGTATAGGTTGATTTTAGCGCTTACATGTTTATAATCAAAATAAAGAGATATAGGAGGTTTGTAATTATGAAATGTTATATAACAACTGGTACGTATCATTTTCTTCAAAATATTTTAAAGAAATATCCAGAGGAAGACATCCATCATTATACTAGACAAGATACGACGGTGCTTATTCATGAAACAACTGGTGAAACAGTTTTCGCGCAACCAAGAGAATATCGAATCTTAGAATCAAAGGGGCAATTTATAAATCATGAATTTTTAGCAGTTAGCTACATTCCTGTATCAGATGAAATGCAACATCGATTTGAAAATCATTACGTAGATATCGATGGACAGTTTGATGACTTTGAAGGTTTTGAATCATTTAGATTGCTTAAGCCTAGAAAAGGCGATACTTACATGATTATAGTTGGTTTTGATTCAAATGAACTATATGAAGATTTTACTAAATCATCATTTTTTGCAGAATATTTCTCAAGAGATGCTACAAGAAAATTCTCTGGTGCAGAACAATATTCAACAGCTAATTATACAAAGTATTGGTATAGACCTGACGAAGATGAAGAAGAAAAAGAAGTATAAATAACATACAATGAGGCTGAGACAAATTAATTAATTGTCTCAGCCTCTTATTATTAGTCTCTTAATAATTCTTGATGTTTTTTAATCTTTTTAATAGATGAATCGATTGTTAACCAACCTACTATAAAGAATAAAATAACAAAGTAAATTGCTGTTGGGAATTTAACAATATATATAATTGATAAAATGACAGCGAGTATTATCATCATATTTATTAAAAATTGATGATATCCCTTTATTACTTGATGTTCACTTACTGGCCAAACTTGTGGCCATAATCCATAAGCTTGTTGTTTATAGAATTGAGAGAGTTGTAAGATGAGTAAGTACATTATTAATGCTCCGAGTATTGCAGAAATCACCGATTGATCTATCCACCAAATAAGTAATAAACCGATAATTAAAAATCTCAAAACGATAAAGAATGCGTCTTTACCTCTTGCAAAACTTCTTATAAACAAAAATTTATACATATAATCTTGGTTGAATTTTTTTGAAGCTGGTACTTTTAAGAATATATCTAAATACCTTCTTCTGACTGTTCTTTCATTTAACACTTTCACATCAGTAAACATATTTACGAATTTGTAATAATTCATTTTATGATTATGCTCGATGGATATCAATGTCTCCCATTGATAAAATGTATCTCTATTCATTATCTCCATTAATATTACTAACGCAATTAACATTACGATGGTCAATATACTAGACATCAACCCTACTTTCAATGTCGTGTAATAACCACTTGCGTAAATAATGAATAGAACGATGTTAACACTCCACATTTCTAGTCCGTATTTTAACCAGAACCATTTTATAACTAAGCCAAACAATGGAAATATAAAGCTCAAAATTATAAGTGTGATGTATAAATAAAAATCATTAACCATTAATTTATAAAATAACGGCAGTCCTATCACAAGAATAACAACCGGCAAATAAAGTCTGTTTAAATAGCTATAAGTTATCGCTTTTTTTATATATACTGATAAATGTTTTTCAAATGGTAATAAATATAACTTATCAGCTTCTCGGAACATAGTACGTAATGGAAAAATTGAACAAACAGACAATATAATAGAAATAATTAAATGATAATTTATATTTTGTGGAATATCTTTCAGCCAATTACTATAGCCTAACGCAAATGCTCCAAGCATTATTGTAATAAAGATTAAAAAATGACCATTAAAAATAAATTTATTATATTTAAGTTTCTCTATAACTTCTTCTTTTTGTCTAATGTTAAATAAACTTTTAGCATCATTCATAATTGTCACCTTGCGTTAAATGTATATAAATATCGTCCAATGTTGCGTTTGTTAGACCCGTTTCTTTTCTTAACTCATCTAAATTTCCCATAGCAATCAGTTTGCCTTGATGCAATATAATAAAACGATCACAGTATCTTTCAGCAGTTGCCAGTATATGTGTCGACATCAAGACTGAAGAACCTTGATTCCGTCTTTCTACTATTAAATCTAACATCGTTTGAATACCGAGTGGGTCTAGTCCTAAAAATGGTTCATCTATAATATATTGTTTTGGTTCTACTAGAAATGCACACACGATCATTACTTTTTGTTTCATACCTTTTGAAAAATGTATTGGAAATACTTTTAATTCATTCTCAAGTCTTAACCTTTTTAATAAAGGCATCGCTTTTTCAAGTGCTGTTTCCTTATCTATCCCGTAAGCCATTGCCGTCATATATATATGTTCTTCTAATGTTAATTCATCATATAAAACAGGACTTTCAGGTATATATGTAAGATTTCTTCTATATACTTCTATATCTTCTTTTATATCTATATTATTTATGGACATCTCACCTTGTTGTGGTGTTAATAAACCTAATATATGTTTAATAGTTGTACTCTTCCCAGCACCATTTAATCCTATTAATCCGACAACTTCATTTGGTTTACATTCGAATGAGATATCATGGATAACTGCTTTTTTACCATATCCACCTGTTAAATTGTTCACTTTAATTGTCACGTGAATACACCTCCAAAGTATATTGTAGCATGTTCCTATTGATACATTCATTAAATAATATCTTTACTGTAAGATGATACTGCTTGCATGATATAATAAAGTTAATATTTACATAGGAGATGATATTATGTCAGAAACAGTATTTAGCAAAATTATCGACGGAGAAATTCCTTCTTACAAAATTTATGAAAATGATTATGTATATGCCTTCTTAGATATATCTCAAGTTTCTAAAGGTCACACACTTCTCATACCAAAAAAAGCATCACCTAATATTTACGAAACCGATCCTGAAACGATGAAACATATAGCAGAAGCACTACCTATTGTCGCTAACGCTATTAAAAAAGCTTTCAATCCAGACGGTTTAAATATCATTCAAAATAATGGAGAATATGCTTCTCAATCTGTTTTTCATATTCACTTCCATTTAATCCCGAGATACAAAGAAGATATAGATGGTTTCGGTTATATTTGGAATACAAATGAAGACCGAATCGATGAGGATAAAAAAGCAGAAATAGCAAAAAGTATTCAACAGCAATTATAATTCATTGCATATATTTAAGCTTATAGGGTATATATTTAAGTAAGAGAAATCAAGGAGGATTATTATGAAATTTTCAAGATTAGCTATTGGTGTTGGTGTAGGACTAGTTACTGGTTTTACAACAGCAATATTAAATACAGATCGTTCAGGTGATACATTAAAGACAGATCTAAAATCAACTACTGATGGATCTAAAATCCAATTAAATGAAATTAAAGACAATGCAGTTGAGATTAAAAATTATGTATTAAAAACAAAAGATGAAAGCCAAATTGCTATTCAATCTTTAAGTGAAGAAGTAAAAACAATGATAAATGAATTTAAAGCTGATATTAACCCTAATATCGAACAAATTCAGAAAAACATTGAAAATATAAGCAATCGTGGAAATGAAATCCAAAAAGAAATCCAAAATACTAAACTTCCATTTCTAAAAAAATAGAAAACGTGTTAAAATTATTATATTATTAAAGTGTTATATGTAAGCATGATACATCAGTATCATGCTTTTATTATACTAACAAAGGGGGATTTAACTATGACGAACGAACGGGACATGATTGAAAAAATGTTATTCACTCATAAAGTTTCACAATTATCTAAAGCTTTATGGAAGACTATTGAAAAAGATTGGCAACAGTGGATCAAACCATTTGATTTAAATATTAATGAGCATCACATTCTTATCATTATAAGAAGTTTGGATGAAGCAACTATTTCAGAAGTGAGTAAATATGGCGTGATGCACGTTTCCACGGTTTTCAACTTTGCTAAGAATTTAGAAAAACGTGGTTATTTAACTATGCCAAAAAGCCAACACGATAAACGTACGACATATTTAGAATTAACCGACAAAGGGCTTGAAGTTTTAAGAAAAACATATGTAAGTTATACAAATGATACGAATAGATTATACGAAATTGCAACTGATTATGAAAAAGTTATGTATAATATGCCAGAGTTTACTGATGTAAAATATATTGTTGGTCAAATATACGGTAGCGACTTCATAAATCATATAGAACAAAATCATGAACAATTAAGAAAATATCTACTTGACGAACGCTCTGAGGATGATGCATAATATCAAGATAAATCATAACTTAGAAGGTGACATATCTTATGTTTGTTTGTTCTAAATCAATCAATATACACTCTCGGTACGGACTACAGAGAATTGTATTAATTAGTGCTTTAGTATCATTTTTAACATTTATAGTCACTTACGAAATATTTAATTATATACAAACTCAACCATTAAAGGACGATAAGTTTATTTTATTCTTATTCGTCCTTTGCTTAATTTATCCAATCCATAAATTACTGCATTTGATTGTACTCATTTATTATCGTAAGTCATTTAAAATGAATAAAACGACTAAGGCGAAACGTGCATTACCACTATATAATATTAGAGTGGATCAACCAGTTAACAAAATTGTATTTTGCTTTGCACTTGTATGTCCTTTGATTACGTTAACTACCCTATCACTTGTGTTAATAAATATTATTCCACAGTATGGTCATTACATTCTCTTTATAATGTCTATAAATACTGGTATATCCATCATTGACTTACTATATCTGAAAATTATTTTATTTACAAAAAGAGGAACATATATCGAAGAAAGAAAGAACGGAATTGAATTGTTAACAAAACGTTCACTGGATACGCAACAATTATAGATAAATTTTTGTAATTAAATTACCAAATATGCTATATTTATCATTGTATTCTTACAAAAGGAGTTCTATTAATGAAATCAATTAAAAAAATGGTGTTACCTATAACACTTTCGGCATCAGTATTAACTTTAGGCGCTTGTGGTAACGGTTCAGACAACTCTGGAGAAACTTTAGTAGAATCTAAAGCTGGAAATGTTACTTCACAAGATGTTTTAGACAAAATGGGTAACAATGAAGTAGCCCAAAATGCATTCCAAATTGTACTTAACAAAGTCTTAAAAGATAAATATGATGACAAAGTTGATACTAAGAAATTGGATAAACAAGTTGATAAACAAATCGAGCAATATGGTGGTAAGAAAAAATTTGAAGAAGCACTTCAACAAGAAAAACCTGGTGCAACTTTAGAAGACTTTAAAGATTCTCAAAAAACTTCTAAATATCAAGAAGAATTCATCAATGATGCAGTAAAAGTTTCTGATAAAGAAATAGATAAAAACACTAAAAAAGGTTCTCATATCTTAATAAAAGTTAAATCAAAAGATTCACAAGATGGCATGAGTGATAAAGCAGCTAAGAAAAAAGCTGATGACATACTAGCTCAAATCAAGAAAAACCCAGATGACTTCGAAAAAATTGCTAAAAAAGAAACACAAGACGAAGGTACTAAATCTAAAAACGGTTCACTTGGTTTCGTAATGAAAGGTCAAATGGACGAAGCATTTGAAAAAGCATTATTTAAACTTAAAGACGGTGAAATTTCAGATGTTGTTAAATCGCAATACGGTTATCATATTATAAAAGCCGATAAAGGCGAAGCAAGTAAAAAAGAAAAAGAGAGCCTTAAAGAACAATATCGTCAATTGAAAATTCAAAAAGATCCTAAAATCATCATTAATGCATACAAAAAATTATTAGATGAATACAAAGTAGATTACAAAGATAAAGAAATTAAGAAATCTATAGAAGATAACATTTTAAACGAAAAAGCATTACAGCAACAACAAATGCAAGCAGCACAACAACAGTCTGCTAGCTAATAGTACACAAAAAACCTCATTATTGAAATGAGGTTTTTTGTGTATAAATATAGGTTCTCTTACTTACACTTCTACTGACTTGTGTGAATATAGTTACCCTTGCTCACACTTCTCTCTACTTATGTGAATATAGGCATCCTTACTTACACTTCTCTCGACTTGTGTGAATACAGATACCCTTGCTCACACTTCCTTCGACTTGTGTTAACATAGGCATCCTTATTTACACTTCTTTCCATTTATGTGAATATAGGCATCCATACTCACACTTTTCTCAACTTATGTAAATATAGACACTTAAGATTAATTGCCTTTAACATAAATGTCCTAGTATTTTAATGAGAATCATTTAGCTAACTCTTAGAGACACCTGTTTTCTATATAAAAATAAATATTACCAACGATTTTGTAAGTGCGGACGCCTGAGGGAATAGTATGCGTGAGAGACTACAGGCTCGAGCCATACCCCTTGGCAAATGCATGCACATACAAAATCGTAAGATTTAAAAAAATAAATATTACCAACGATTTTGTAGTGCTGACGCCTGAGGGAATAGTATGCGTGAGAGACTACAGGCTCGAGCCATACCCCTTGGCAAGCATGCACATACAAAATCGCAAGATTTAAAAAAATAAATATTACCAACGATTTTGTATAGTGCGGACGCCTGAGGGAATAGTATGTGTGAGAGACTACAGGCTCGAGCCATACCCCCTGGCAAATGCACATACAAAATCGTAATATATAAAATAAGCATATCACTTAACTGAATTCTTCAGTTTTATAGTGATATGCTTATTTATTTTGAGTTAGGAAATATGCTCCAGTCTCTAATATTATTAATCCAATGATTCTGGCTTATAAAATTGTCTATTTTCTAATGCAAAGATTCGTTCTGTAAATTGACCTTTATCTACTTTTTTAAGGTGTTTTTCAAACATCATCATTCTAGCATCAATATTATCAATAAAGTGCAATATCTCCGCTTCTTTAACCATTGGTAATTTTGGTGATCCATATTCTAATTTACCGTGATGACTTAACACTAAATGTCTTAGCAACAATACTTCTTCGCCTTCTATATTATGCTCTTTAGCTACTTGTGATATTTCATCACTTACTATTGAGATATGACCTAATAAATTACCTTCTACTGTATAAGTAGTAGCGACTGGACCTGATAGTTCTTTTACTTTTCCTAAGTCATGTAAAATAATACCACTATATAATAAACTTCTATTTAGTATTGGATATATATCACACAATGCTTTTGCTTGTCTCAACATTGTTACAACATGATAACTTAATCCTGAAACGAAGTCATGATGATGTGAACTTGCTGCTGGGAATGTGAAATATTCTTTTTGATATTTTTTAAGTAATATACGAGTTATTCTTTGTAGTTTAGCATTTTCAATATCTAATAAAAATGTCATAATTTCTTCTGACATTTCATCTATTGTTAATGGCGCAGCTTCTAAAAAGTTTTCTAATTTTACACCATCTTCTTCTACTGCTACTCTAAACTGATTTATTTTCATTTGTTTACGACCACGATAATCTATAACGTCGCCTTTAACTCTTACAATTGTCTCCGGTACAAGTAGTTTAATATCTTCAGCTGTTACAGTCCATACTTTAGCTTCTATATCACCACTCTTATCTTTCAAGTAAAGTGTCATATAAGGCTTTCCTTGGGCTGTTACTCCTTGATTTGCACGATGTATTAAGAAATAGTGGTCAACTGTATCTCCTGGCTTTAATGTTTCTATTGTTCTCATTTACTCTTAGCTCCTTCTATTTTTGTCAGAGTTATTGTTTGCTTTTGAGGTACATTCTGGTCTTTATTACATGTAAAGTAAAGTATTTGAATATCTTCTGACATACTCATTAAATATTTAATCATAATTTCTTTACGGTGTTTATCAAAGTGAACAAATGCATCATCAACTATTATTGGGAATGGATAATATTTATGCAATGATTTTATAAGGCTAAATCTAAGTGCAATGTATAACAATTCTTTTGTAGACTGACTTAACTCTGTTGGATGGAATACTTGACCATTTTGATGTCTTACTTGAACATTTTGTTCTTCATAGATAACTTGAGTATATCTGCCTTCAGTTAATGTATTTAAGATATCAGTTGCATCTTTTACGACATAAGGTAATCTTTTATCTTTGATTTGCTTAATATGCGCTTCTACTAAGTTTTGTAAATAGCTTAACGCTGCCCAATCATTAGCAGTTTCATTAACTTTATCTTTAAGTAAATGATATTCATGTCTTAATGCAGATAATGTTTCATCAGTTTCCATGTGATTAATTTTAGCATTTAAATCACTAAGTTCAGCTTGTACATTTAAATAATTATCATTGTATTCGTCTACTTGAAGTTCTAATTGATTTCTTTCATTTTCTAAATCTGTTTTAGTCATATAACTAAGTTGAGTATTTTTATCATAATCATAATTTTGATTATTTAGTAACGCTGTTAAATAGTCAAATCTCTCCATGTCCTCATTATAAGAAATATATGCTTTATAATGACGATAATACGCTTCTTCATCGAATACATTAATGTAACTAAATAGTGAATTTATGACGTTGTTATTTTCGTCCAATCTTTCTTTTAATGCATTAATTTCATTAGTTAGTAGTGCTTGTTGCTCAATATTTCTTGATTGAATATTAAATTCTTTTTGATGTTCATCTAATGCTTGTTTTACATCGTGGAATAATGAAATCTTTTGGTAATGTAATCGTGCATGACTAACAATACTTTCTGCTTCACGGTAAAACGCTTCAAGATCCGAATTCTTTTCATCTCTTAATTTAGTTAATCGATTAATCTCTAATCTGTTTTGTTTAATTTTCTTAATTGTTGTTAATGCGTCGTTTAACAACTGAGATGATAGTTGATTTGAAACATGAATACTAGCTTTAGTTTCTTGTAATGCACTTTCTTTATTATCAATAATTGCTTCAACTTTTTCTAATTCTTTCTTCAATTCAGACTGCTTTGAAGATAAAATTTCTTGTGACTGATAATAACCTTCCAATTCTTGTCTGATCTTCGTTTGTTCATCTAAGTTAAAATCTAAATCATAAAATTGTTTTAGATGTTTAACCTTTTCCTCTAATTCGTCAATTTCTTTAGAAAAAGCTTGGTCATGGTCTAAATCTTTTGATTTAATAAAGAATGATAAAACGACTAATATAATCCCTACAATTGCGAAAATGCCACTAAATAAAACTTGAGAAGCAATGAATGCATATATTGCGATTGCGATTAATAATAAACCGCCTATTACTGAAAATAGTCGATATTGCTTACTTCTTTTTTCACTTTCTTCTTTTTGCTTAATGAAACTTTCTTCCATTTTTTTATAAAGTGACTTCTTCTCACCTAGTTCTAAAGCTTTTTGATTATAAACTTTCTTTTGTTCATAGTTCTCATCAGACACTAAATCGTTATGTAGTCTATCGATATTGTTATTATATCTTTCTCTTTCAATATCAAGTTGGTTCATAGAACGTTTAATTTGCTCACGTTCTGCTACATTTTCTTCTTTAATTCGATTCACTTCTGCAATATGCGTCTTCATAGCTTCAGATGTATCAACATCTAAATATTCATCATTCCAGCCGATATCTTGGCGTAACAACTCGTTATCTCTTTCAGAATCATCAATTTGTTTATTTAGTTGTTTTAATTCTTGCTGTTTTTCTTTAATATCCGATTCACGTTGTCTAATACTATTTAAGGCTTTTTCATCTCTTTCAGACATGACTTTTACGTTATCTAATGTATGTACTACTTGTGCAAGCTTTTCATTTCTTAAGGTTAAGTCACGCTTAATACTTTCATTAGAACGAACTGCAGATTCATATCTTTCAATACCTTGTTCAGGGAATTCATAAGGTTCAATATTTAAATTACTCTCTAGTTTCTTCCATTCTACAACTTCATTATGTAAAGATATTTCCTTTTCTTTACTTGTTAATCTATTTGTAAGATTTCCAAGATTATCTTTTAACTGATTAAGTCTTCTAGATATTTTATCTCTTTCATCTTGTAGTCTTTCATATTCAGATAGTTTCTTTTCTTCGTTTTTAATTTTTATTTCTAAATCGTTTAATTGTTCTAACTGAACATTTAATACAGGATTCTTACCGTTCTTTTTGTAAAGTGCTTCTTTTTCACTTTGCATCAAATCACTCATACCCGTAAATTCAGTTGATCCTAAAGCACCAGCTTGCAATAAATACATTTGAAGTTGATCTTCAGTTAAATTTTTATGAATATCTTGCAACCCTAATACATTAAATGAGAATATTCCTTGGTATGTTTTTTTATTTATAAAATTAATCTTTTGTTTGAGCCATTCTTCGTCTTTTATTTTGCCGTTTGAAAGATACACTTTGACGTCACCTGTTACACGGCCTTTAACTCTTTCTACTTCTACTTTTTGTCCATCGAATTCAAGTTCTAATTTACCACCATACTGATTACCAAGTCTTGGCTCTAATCTTGGCTCATTCTCTTTTTTTGTTGGAAAACCAAATAGTATTGAATGTATAAATGCTTGAATAGTAGACTTACCTGCTTCGTTCTCACCATATATTTGCATAAAACTTTGATCAAATTTAATTTTTCTAGACATGAGTTGGCCATAGCCATAAATTTCTAAGGATTTAATTTTCATCGCTTTAACCTCTCATTCTTCTTTTTAAAATAGCTTCCCCACGTTCAATTAATGCTTCTTTATCTACATCACTGTATGGATCTAAGAAACGATTGGCTTTAGGGTTCATATATAAATCACTTAATGCATTTTCAAGAATGGTTTCATCTTGTAAAATATCATCGTTAAATTCATTTGCTAATGCAACTTCAGAGTCTTGTTCAAAAAAGACATTTAGTTGTTCTATAAAAATAAAGTTTGTTTGATTTTCTTCATATTCTTGAATGAGCTGTATCACTTGATTGATTTCATCTTGTTTAAGTACTTCATCGTGTTTAACATAAACATCTAATTGGTAAAATGCTTTACCTTCAGTACGTACGCTATCTTTGAATTTTTGAATTGCTTCATATAAAGCATGTTTACCTTGAGCTTTAGTTTCTATTATTGCTTTTTCAAAACGTATGTACTGGGTTGGTTTAAAAGTAGCCTGTAATTTAGATTCATCACCTTCAACAAGCAAATATCCTTTTTCACCTTTTTCTTTAAAGTGGCGAGCTTGTATATTACCTGAATAATGTATTTGAGAAAGTTCACTAATCATTGCTCTTTCATGTATGTGGCCTAATGCCCAATAATGGTATAACTTGCTATTTAAGTCTTCAATATTAAATTCAGTATATCTTTTCTTTACGTCTGAAGCTTGCGAATAAGTACCATGTAATACACCAATATGTATACCTTTATTACCGGTTGATTCAGGATATTCATCAACTTTATTTTCATAACTTTGATCTTTTTGATAACTAAATCCGTGTAAATAAACAACTTGACCATTTCTAGTGATCAGTTGATATGTAGATACTTTGTCAGTAAACACCGTCACATTCTCTGGCCATAAAGTATGAACACCTACAGATAAAGGATCATGGTTACCATGTATAATATATACAAATATTTGTTCTTGCTCTAGTCTAATAAACTGCTCTCTTAAAAACACTTCTGCTCTAAGCGTTCTATTATCTTGATCAAATAAATCTCCTGCAATAACAACAAAATCTACTTGTTCTTTAATAGCTTCATCTACAATTTTTGTAAAGCTATTATATGCACTTTGTTTTACGTCGTTTAAAATAGAAGGGCTTAAATAATGTCTAGACTTAAATGGACTATCAAGGTGTAAATCCGCGCAATGTATAAATTTAATCATATACCTAACCTCTTTCAATTTTAGCTCATTCTTAATTATTTTATTCAAGCTCAAACAATAGAATAATCAGATTTTATAAAGACTTTTAATGCTTTAATTTTACCATATTCCAAGACTATACGATACATTGGACGAACAAGAAAGCAGACTTACGACAATAAAAAAACCTTATTAGATACAAGATTGTATCTAATAAGGTTCACAAGAAAGATAATATATTAACCTTCTTGGTTTTCTTCAAGGCTACCATAGATATCTTCTAATGGTCTCATGATTACACGGTTTAAATCTTGAATTAATTGACTCATAGCTTGTTCAGCTTGCATTAATTCAGCGATTGTTTCATTTTGTTCAATTTCTTGAGCAGATTTTTGAGCTCTAGCGATATCTACTTCTGAAATTTCTTCGCCTTGCATTTGTTTTGTTTGTAATTCTAATTGAATTTCACGGAATTCATCGAATAATTTTTTAGTTTCAGGATTTGCATTAACTTTTTCATATTGTTCTTTAATTTTGTTATATTCTTCACTTTCACGTAAAGTTTGTTCTAGTTCATTTGCTTTGTCGTAAATGTTTACTTCTGCCATAATAAATTCGCTCCTATATTAAATAAATGTATTAGAATATCAATTCCAATAATACTGTATCACACTTCTACTTCTTATACAAAAATAGCGATTATTCCTTGTAATAATCCAATAATTCCACCTAATACAAAACCAAGTAAAGTGATTAATTTTAATTCTTTATTAGAAATTTCGATAACTAATTTTTCTAAGTAAGATAATTCAAATCTGTCAATTTGACCTTTTATTAATTCGGCTAATTTCATTCGTTCTAGTATCAAACTAATATTGTCTCCTACTTTACGAATCATATACTCAATAAATCTCTCAGTACCTTCACCTTCCATATAAACGAATAAGTTTGGTACTAACTCGTAAAGTGGTGTATTTAAATAGCGATTAACATTTATAGAATGAGTTAACTCTTCAGCAATTAATAATTTAGCTTTGTCTTTCCTTTCACTTGTTAACACATCTTCTAAAGGTTTAGACATCCACTTCTCATATTGTTTTTGGACTTGTAAATCAATCATATTTTCAATTTTTTCTTGTTTGATGACATTTTTAAGTTCTTTCTTCACTCTATCCACTATCTCTTCGGTTGTCATAAACATTTGTATCATACCGACCATTTTCCCTTTTTGCTCAAAAAATTCTTCTACCATCGAATGAATATCTTGCTCCCCTTTTTCAGAAGATAAATATTCATCAATTTTAGTTAAAATTTCTGGTGTCACACGATTAACTTGTTGACTAAGTTGTTCAAATATTTCAACTGGTATCAGACTTTGAAGTTGTTCATTCTTATGAGTTTCATAATATTTATCAACTTTTTGTTGAATTGTAGTGTTAAGCGTATTATTAATTTTTTCTTCTAGCGGATAATCAATTCTATCTACAAAGTGTTGTATAGTATACTTTTTCTTTTTCAATGTATCAAATTGAACTTTAATGGTATCTTCTAGAACATGTTGTGTACTAGGATTAACAAGTTTCTCTTTAAATACTTCTGGAGTGAGAAGATGCTTTGTAACCATTTCTCCAACTTTTTCTGATAATTCGTTTCTTCTTTTCGGTATTAAACCTGGAGTGAATGGCAATTTATAGCCAAACAGTCTTTTTTCGTGGTAAGGATGGAATAACATTTTAATTGCAATAAAATTTGTGAATCCACCTATTATCGCACCAATTACCATCATGCTTATAATTGTTAAAATTGTTGACATTGGAATTCTCCTTCTAAAAAAGCTACTTCTTTAGAATAATCTAAGAAGTAGCTTTTAACAAATATTATACAAATAATGATTGTGTCTTACGTAAGAAATAAGTTTCTGCTTCACGTTTCTTAGCAGTTCCGAAGATAGGTTGGCGTTCTTCATTTAATACTCTATACAAATCTGTTTTTTTGTTTGATTGTAAAATATATCCTGATTTAGCATCAAGTGTTACCCAATAAATATCACTCGTGTTGTCATGGTTAGGGTATGCACAATGATGACGAGATATAATTTGAATAACTTCTAATGGATCACAGCCAAATGTTGTGTTTAAAACATCTGAATCTCTAAATAAAGCACATATAGAAACACATGTTGTCCAGTTTGGTAGAACTCTCTCTTTTTCAATTTGTACTAAAGTCTTTTTAGATAATCCAACTGTATTCGCCATAGTATCCTGAGTATAACCTGCCTCAATACGAACCATTTTAAATTTTGTTTGGATTATCGTTGTAAATGTTTGTTTATCCATCTATATCTACCTTTCTTCTTAATATATATTATTAATTGATTTAATATGTTGCAAAAATACACGATTTTTTTCAGCACAAGTATCATCATAATACATTTCAGGACAAAATAAAAGAGGTAAATTGAATTTAATATCAATTTACCCCTTTAATACGTTAAATTATAATTATTTTGCTAACTTTGATTTTTCTCTTTCAGATAAAATTAACGCACATGCTGCATCACCTGTAATATTTACAGCCGTTCTTGTCATATCAAGTAGTCTATCTATACCTATGATCATACCTATTGCTGCTGGGTTTATTCCAATTGATGTTAATATCATAGCTAACATTACTAATCCTACTCCTGGTACACCTGCTGTTCCAATAGAAGCAATTACTGCGATAAGAACAACAGTAATCATTTGCATAACAGTTAAGTCTATGCCAGATACTTGAGCAATAAAGATAGTGGCAACACCTTGCATAATTGCTGTACCATCCATATTAATGGTTGCGCCTAACGGCTGTACAAACGAACTAATTTCTTTTCTTACACCCATATCTTTCGTACATTCTAATGATATCGGTAAAGTTGCATTTGAACTAGATGAACTAAATCCTACAGTCATTGCTGGGAAGAATTTTTTAAAGAACCATAACGGATTCTTACCACCTAGAATTTTAACAGCGCCACCATATACTATAAAGAAGTGAACCGCTAATGCTAATAACACTACAAAGAAGTACATTCCGAGTTGTTTAATTGCTCCAAAACCAGCGTTAGTGAAAGCTGTTGCAACAAGTCCAAATGTTCCTATTGGTGCAAAGTAATTCATGATCATTGTTACGATATACATGAGTATATCGTTAGTCTGCTCAAATACTTTCCTTACACCTTCAACTTTCGTACCGAGTGCAATCATTCCTATACCAATAAAAATAGCAAACGTAATAATTGGAAGCATATCTTGTTCAACCATTGATTGCATTGGATTTTTAGGGAACAGATTAATCAATGTTTGATCGAACGTTTGATTTTCTGGTGCAGCCGTATCACCTGACTTAGCTTTTTGCTCTTCACCATATTTTTTTACTTCTTGACTATTCAATAAATCTGAATGTCCGTCACCTGGTTTAAATACTAAGGCTAATGCCATAGCTATTATAATTGCTAATGCTGTAGTAGTTAAGAAAAATATTACAGTCTTAAGTCCTATACCACCTAATAACTTTGGATCACCCACACCAACTACTCCAAGCACAATTGACACAAATACTACTGGTACAACAAGCATAAAGATTAAATTAAGAAATATTTGACCTAGTACATTAAATACATACTGATTAGTATTTTGAACAAATCCACTGCCTGCATACATATTAAAAATTGACCCGACAACAATACCGAGTATTAAGGCTATTACGATTTTTAAAGTTAAATTTTTTGTTACCTTCATCTACAAATTACCCCCTATATAATATAAAATCATTTCTCCCTTGTAGCTTATTATACTTTAAGCGCTTTCAATTTGTAAATTTATTTTTTAAATTCATTTTTAATTCAATAATAAAATACGAGTAAGTATTGAATTTTTCAATACTTACTCGTATAAAATTAAAAATTTTAATTTATCAATTGATGTTCCATTGCGTATACTGCTGCTTGTGTTCTATCTGATACTTTCAGTTTGTTTAGTATATGACTCACATGTGTTTTTATTGTTTTTTCAGATACAAAAAGTGTTTCTGCAATTTCTTTATTTGTTTTTCCTTTGACCATTTCGGCTAATACTTCAAGTTCTCTCTTCGATAATTTATTTTCTCTATGTGGTTTTTGAGAACTTTCAGTTATAATCGACTGTACTTTAGGATGAATTTTCTTCTCTCCATTTAGTACTGTTCTAATTGTTTGTATAAGCGCTTCAGGCTCTACATCTTTAATTTCATATCCATCTGCTCCTTTATCAAGTGCAGATATAACATGTTCTTCATCATAAAAACTTGTTAGAACTAATATCTTGATATTTGGATACTTCTTTTTCACTATTTCAGTTATTTCAATACCATTCATTTCAGGCATCACTAAATCTAATAGAACTATTTCAGGACTTTCATTATTCTCCAAGTAATCTAATAACAATGCCCCACTTGAAAAGTCTGCTAGAATATCAAAGTTTGGAACAGTATCTAATAAAAACCTTAAACCTTGCCTTACTATATGATGATCATCTACTAAGATTATTTTATTACTCATATGTGATACCCCTAACATTTATAGTGGAATAGATATAATGATTTCCGTTCCTTTATTCAATTCAGAGTTTATATCTATGCGACCTTTCATAAATTGAACTCTTTGTTTCATATTTTTAAGACCATGTGAGAGGTTATTTTCTAATTTATTATTTTCGAAGCCTCTTCCTTCATCTATTATACGCGATTTAAATTCATATTTATTTTGTTCTAAATAAATTTTTGCACGTTTTTGTCCAGAGTGTTTATTAATATTATTCAATGATTCTTGAATAATACGGTAAATATTTTCTTCCATCGTATTAGGTAAGTCTATTAAACCTTCTACTTCAAATTCTGGTTCTATATGAATAAATTGGCTATATTGCTTAATTGCTGCAATCAATCCTTGTTCTAAGCCTATCGGTTTTAATTGCCATATAAGTGCTCTCATCTCATTAACAGCACTTTGACTCGTATCTTCTATAGTTTGGAAAGCTTCCTTAGCTGCTTGTTGATCGTTTAATCCTTTAGCTGCATGAGCTGTTATTTTTAAAGAAAACAACATCTGATTAACTGAATCATGTAAATCTCTAGCAAGCCTGTTTCTTTCGTTAATACGAGCTGCTTCTTTTTCTTGATCAGTTAGAAAAATACGTTTTATAGCTGAACCAATTTGAAATGCTACTGATTCTAGTAGTTCTAAATCTTCTTCAGAATATCGTTTCGTATTAGGAGTAGCAATATTCAATAATCCAAATTGTTCATTACCTGACCTAAGAGGAACCGTTGCATGATGCGTTATACCATCAGTTTTGTCGTGATGCTCTTTAGTAGCTTTCACAATTCTCGAACATGAAATAATATTTGAAGCTTTAGTTAACTTTTTATTTTGATATGCAGTAACACACCAACACGTACCCTCAGTCATATATTGGCATTTATTGTGTGTTAGTGCTGGTGGTAAGGCTTCTTCAGCAACTAACTCGTGTTTACCCTCTTCATCAATAAAAAATATCCAGCCAGTATGAAAATTACTACCACTCACTAATTTTTTGAGAGCTCCATGCATCATGCTGTACATTTCTGTCTCTTCATTTAAAAATTCTGCTATTTCTTTTAAGAGACTTGTACGTGTTGGTTTCTCCATATACATCACCTTTAGTATTATTGATTGTGCGTTACATTATATACATCATGTCTTCTATCTCTAAGATGTCTTACTGTCCCATTTTCTCTACCTCTTCTTAATACTTCTAAGTCTATTTCACCTATAGCTACCATTTCTAGATTTTCACCTGTTTCTCCTACTATGCCATCACGTGCAAAACCATAATCAGATGGTGAATATATTGCTGAAGCACTATATTGTATGTCCATATTTTCAGTTTGCGGTAAGTTACCACAAGTTCCTGAAGTTACGGTATAAATTTGGTTCTCAATAGCTCTAGCCATGCAACAATATTTTACACGTAAATAACTTTGTCTATCTTCAGTTGAAAATGGTGTAAATATTATTTTTGCTCCTTTTTCTGTAGCTATTCTTGCCATTTCTGGAAATTCGCTATCATAACAAATTTGTATTGCGATTTTTCCACAATCTGTATCAAAAACTTCTACACCATTACCAGGTGACACACCCCACCATTTTCTTTCATTAGGTGTTACATGTATTTTATATTGTTTTTCAATAGAACCATCACGACGGAATAAGTAAGAAATATTATATATGTCTTCTCCTTCTTCTACGAAATGAGAACCACCAATTATATTTATATTGTATTTCATAGCAAATTGATTAAACATCTCTATATATTGAGATGTATAAGTCGTTAATTTTCTAATAGATTCAGCAGGATTACTTTGCTCATCGAAACTCATTAATTGAGTAGTTAAAAGCTCGGGGAACACAATAAAGTCGCTGTCTGCATCATAAGCAACGTCAATGAAATATTCTATTTGATTAGCAAATTCTTCAAAAGAATTAATTTTTCTCATCATATAGTTAACTGTACATATTCTAACTGGCTCACTTGTTTTAAAATGAACGTTACTACGTGCGATATAATCAGGATTATTCCATTCCATTAAAGTAGCATATTTCATACTTTTAACATCATCATTTAAATAATTAGGATTAATTCGCATTAAAGTAAAATCATTCATCAATTGAAATGTTAAGACTGGATCTTTAATTCTATGTTTAATTACGCCTTGCACATATTCTCTTGGTGTTAGTTCATCACTATATTCATGATAGTTTGGAATTCTTCCACCAATTATAATACTTTTCAAATTTAGTTCATAAGCAATTTCGCGTCTTGCTTCGTATAATCTTGCGCCAACTTTCATTCCTCTATACTCAGGATGAACCATAACTTCTATTCCATATAGATTATGACCATGATCATTATGATTTGTTATATAGCCGTTATTCGTAATACTATCCCATGTATGTCTATCATCATATTCATCAAAATTTATTATAAGAGATGAACATGAACCTATAATTTCACCTTCAAATTCAACAACTACTTGTCCTCTTGGGAACATTTTTAAATGACTTTCTAAATGTGCTCTTTCCCATGGTTCCATTCCTGGGAAACATTTAGATTGTAGTTCAATAACTTCGTCTATATCTTCAAAAGTCATTTGTCTTGTATTAATACTTACATTAAATTCATTATTATCGATTGATTTTGACATGAATGATACTCCTTATCTAATTTTCTTGTTATACTAATTATAGCTTATTTTTAGTTATAATATAATTTTTCCTGATTTTAAGAGAAATATTCCTGGAGGACACTATGCAAATAACAATACCATCAAAACATGAAGGTCAAACAATTGAAGAAATGTTCAAATCTTTACACCTTCCTAAAAAAGAACTACACCTTTTGAGAATGTCAAAAGAGATTACGATAAATGAACAAGCAAGCACATTAAGAGATAAATTAAGTGAAGGAGATAAACTTTACATTCCTACTCTTAATGAAACGAGTCAGTATGTATCGAGTTATCGATTGGCTGAAGTTAAATATGAGGATGAATATTTAGCAATTGTTGTTAAACCTAAAGGCGTAAAGACGCATCCAAACGATTTAAAGGAAGCAAACACACTTATGAATCATGTAATTTATACATTAGATTCAGATTATACTGAGCCTGTTCATAGGTTAGACCAAGAAACAGTCGGCTTATTATTAGTAGCAAAGCATCCGATTGCTAAAAAAATATTAGATCATATGTTAGAAGATAGAAAAATCACTCGAACATATAAAGCTCAAGTCGATAGTTTGTTACCACTTAAGCCACAATCGATAGATATGCCAATAGGTAAGGATAAATTCCATCCAAATAAAAGACGTGTATCACCAACTGGTCAACGAGCAATTACACATATTATAGAAAGTCATATGTTAGATGAACATACAGCTGAAGTAGAGTTGAAATTAGATACTGGTAGAACACACCAAATCCGTGTACATTTAGCAGAAATAGGACACCCAGTCGTAGGTGACCCTTTATATAACAATAGTAAACTTAGACAATTAAAATTACACAGTTATAAAATAGAATTCGAACATCCATTTAAAGATGAATTCATCTCAGTTACTTTAGACGATTAATATAAAAACAGCCCTCCCAATCCTTCAGTTATCAAGGATTGGGAGGGCTTTATATTTTGAGCTTTATCGTTTTAATCTTTCTTTAAATTTATTTATGAAACTCCTTCTTCTACTTCTTACAGGCTGTCCAATATTTATATGAGATTGTCTCATTTCTTTAGCTGCTAATAATGCTTCATCCATCAACATTTCTTGAGAGTTCATGTGTTTATTACCAGCATCATTGTATTGATAATTACCATCGGAATTTTGAATACGTCCTTTTAATCCATCATTTAATTGTAAGTTTAAAATATCTTTTAATCTACTTACTACTTTAGGATCAAGTATAGGGAATAATATTTCAACACGCTTTATCATATTTCTTGTCATCATATCCGCAGAGGAAAGGTACATCTTTTCTTCACTATTATGGTGAAAATAATATATTCTAGAATGTTCTAAAAATCTGCCTACTATACTTATAACTTCGATATTTTCACTTACCCCTTTAATACCTGGTTTCAAGCAACAAATGCCCCTAATAATAAGTTTGATTTTCACACCGCTTTGAGACGCTTCATATAATTTTTTAATTACTTTTTTATCAGTTAAAGAATTCATCTTAGCTATAATGAGTCCATTGCCATGCTCATTGTGTAATTCTATTTCTTGTTCAATATGATCAACAAAGAAATCACGAATTTCAAATGGTGCCACTATTAATTCATTATAATCGGGTTTCAAAGAGTAACCGCTTAAATAGTTAAAGAAATTAATGGCATCTTCACCTATTTTAGGATTTGTAGTAATGATACCCATATCTGTATATATTTTTGCTGTTTTGTCATTATAATTTCCTGTACCTAAGTGTACGAATGGTATAACTTTTCCATCCACTTTTTTTATTACGAGTGTTATTTTGCTATGCGTTTTAAGGAAAGTCATGCCATATATAACATTACATCCTGCATCTTCTAACATTTTTGCCCATTGAACATTGTTTTCTTCGTCAAATCTAGCTTTTAATTCAACTAATACTGTGACTTGTTTCCCGTTCTCGGCAGCGTTTTTCAATGCTTGAATGATTGTTGAATCACTGCTCACCCTATAAAGTGTTTGTTTAATAGCGAGTGTATTTGGATCTTCTGATGCTTCTTTAATAAATTCTACAATTGGTTCAAACGATTCATATGGGTGATGGAAAAATACATCTTTTTCTAAAGCTAAATCATAAACATTATTTTTGTTTAAAGAGGAAGGTAATTGTGGTCTATATGGTTTGTACAATAATTCAGGGAATAATTCTTCTAATCGTCCTACAAGAGAGAATAATACAGTTAAATCTAATGGCCCATTAACTCTGTATATATCTTTATTAGTTAACTCTAGCTCATTCATTAAAAACATACTTTTTACTTCTGTATCAATATGTCTACTATCTATTTCAAGTCTTACTGCTGCACCGCTTTTTCTTTCTTTTAGAAACTTTTCAATTTCTATTAATAAATCTTCCGCACCATCTTCATGGATTGTTAAATCAGCATTTCTCGTCACTCTAAAAGTATACGTGTTTATTACTTCAAATCCATTAAATAATTGTTCAATAAATAAAGAAATGACATCTTCTAAAAATACAATATACTTTTTACCATCATATTCCAACTTAATAATTCTATCTAATAATGTTGGTACAGGTACTATTGCTGACTTTATTTCACCATCATTTAACTTTATATCAACAAATAAATTGAGCATTTTATTATTTAATTTAGGAAATGGTCTATAAGCATCAATTCCTAATGGTGAGAGTGTTGGTAATATTTCAGTATTGAATTGATTGTGTAGTTGATCAATTAAATCTTCTGGCAGTCTTTCTGGTTGTGTAATAAATATATTATAAGTTTTTAATAAATCCTTTAATTCATTAAATCTCTTATATTGAAGATACACGTTTTCTCTATTTTTCTTTTCTATACCGGTAAGTTGTTCTTTTGGCGTTAATTGTGCTTTATTCTCTGGTTCATTAAAATTCATTTTCACTTGGTCTTTTAAACCTGCTACTCTGACCATGAAAAATTCATCTAAGTTAGAACTATGAATTGCTAAAAATTTTAGTTGTTCAAGCATTGGATTGTTCGGATCAATCGCTTCCTCAAGAACACGATAATTAAAGTCAAGCCAACTTAACTCTCGATTATTATAGTACTCTGGATTGTCTAAATAAAACCCGTTCGTTTGCGTTTCCATAATTATCTCACCCTTTACTTATTTCCATTCATCTTTAAAAACTGACACTGTTTCATTAAAACGCAAAATTGTTAACCTTGTGTAAATATTATATTAAGTTTTTTTGGTAGTAACTTTTCTATATGTTTTTTCTGTCTTTCTGACTGATATTCTTCTGCAATTGGGTCTGTTACATAATCCACTATTAAGTCAAATTCATTTTTCTTGTCAATTAACTCCAACGTTTCTATGCAATCAGTATTTGAAACATTTAATGCATTAGCGAATTTTATTATTCCACCTAGCTTTTGAATGAGTTCAATTTCATTATCTTTAAACCAAGATGTTTCTTTTACATAAAACTTAAGTAATGATTTATTTTTAAAACTTGCAAGAAGCGCTAATTTCACTCTATCTCTATGTGAGAATCCATTAATACTTGAATTTGCTATAATATAATAAGTATGTTGAGAACTAGAATCCGCATCAATAAATGCACCTAAATAGTATAAATATGCCGCTTCTTTCAACAATTTTCTGTCTTCATTAGAAACTTCAAAATCAGTTATTTCTATCACTTTATTAAGTAAATCTTCTGCTAATCTCATACGCTGTTTACCGTTAGAAGGATTTATATTATACTCATTTGCTAAATATCTTAAAGCATCTGTAGTCACATTATCTTTATTAAACGATTTTGGGAAATCTTCTTTCAACCTTGTCATAACTAAACCTTCACGTAACCCTTTTCTAGAAAAAGTGAAACGAGTTGCATCTGTTATATCATAAAGCGTGTTAAATACAATAGAACTTGGAATAATAATATCTGTACGATCTCTACTTAATCCATCTAAATCTTTTAAATCACTTTTATCTGATTTTTTTAATTCATCATACACTTCTTCTAAATCTTTTTTAGTCATATCATAACCATGTACCCCCGCAATAGGATAGTTATTTAAAGACTGATGAATACGTGCATTATTTCGTGCTGAACCACCAATTCCAATAATTGGAACTTTTTTATCTTTTATCCATTTTTCAGATTCAAATTGTTCTTTAACGAATTTTTCACACTTTTTTATCGCATTTTTATCATTGTGATCTTTATCCACGAAAAACATTTTTTCTAACGTTACAACACCAAAAGGAAAACTAATCGCTTCTTTTAATTTCTTATTTTCAAAATAAGTAACCTCTGTTGAACCACCACCAATATCTACAGTTATACCGTTTTCAATATTTAGTGTATGTGTTGCTGCATAAAATCCATAAAAAGCTTCATCTTGTTCTGGAATAATTTCGATATCAAGATTAGTTTTGAATTTTACGCTTTCAATTATTTGATCTACATTTTTTGATTGTCTAACTGCTGCAGTTGCTGCAGGGACAAGTTCTTCAACATGAAATTTTTTAGCTACTTTTTTAAAACTATTTAAAGTTTCTACTAAAACGTTAATGCCTTCTTCGTTCATATTTTTATCTTCATCTAAAAATTGACTTAGACGAGCAGGTGTTTTAATATTTTGTAGTTCATTTAATCCTGTTTCTACTGAATACTCAAAAATAACAAGTCTTATTGTATTAGAACCTATATCTATTAATCCTATTCTTTTCATAAATTTCCTCCAGGAATCTATATATTTATACACAAAAAGGTGCTGCCATAGCACCTTTTTGTGTTCTTAATATTTATGTCTTACAGATGCTACTATTTTTTAGAGCTTATCATATCTTCAGGTTTAATCCATTCATCGAATTGTTCTTCTGTTAAATGACCAGATTGAATGGCTGATTCTTTTAAAGTTAGTCCATTTTTGTGAGCATTTTTTGCAATAGCTGCTGCATTTTCATATCCAATATGTGGATTTAAAGCAGTAACTAACATTAAAGATTGATTTAAATATTTATCAATATTTTCCTCGATAGGTTCAATACCAACAGCACAATTATTGTTAAATGTTTCGATACCATCAGTTAATAAATAAATTGATTGTAATGTATTATACAAAATAACTGGCTTAAATACGTTTAATTCAAAGTTACCTTGTGAAGCAGCAATACCTACTGCTGAATCATTTCCAAGGACTTGTACTGAAACCATAGTTAACATTTCACATTGAGTTGGGTTTACTTTACCTGGCATAATTGATGATCCTGGTTCATTTTCAGGAATAGAAATTTCAGCTAAACCAGCTCTTGGGCCAGAAGCTAACCATCTAACATCATTTGCAATTTTCATTAAATCACTTGCTAAAGCTTTTAATGCACCATGCACATAAACTACTTCATCATGTGCAGTTAAAGCATGGAACTTGTTTTCAGAAGATACAAATGGATAACCTAATTGTTTACCAATTTGTTTAGCAACTTTATCACCAAATTCAGGATGTGCATTTATACCAGTACCAACAGCGGTACCACCGATTGCTAAGTTCAATAATTGACCTTTAGATTCATTTAGTAGTGATTCACATTTATCCAACATATATCTCCAACCACTAACTTCTTGTCCTAAAGTTAATGGTGTCGCATCTTGTAGATGAGTTCTACCAATTTTGATAATATCTTTAAATGATTCTTCTTTATCTTTAAAAGTATTTCTTAACGTACTTAAAGCTGGTAATAATTTAGATTCAATTTCATGATATAAAGCAACGTGCATTGCAGTTGGATATGTATCATTTGAACTTTGAGACATATTTACATGATCGTTTGGATGAACACTATCATCTGAACCTTTTTCTTTTAAGTATTCATTAGCTACATAACTTACAACTTCATTAACATTCATGTTACTTTGCGTACCACTACCAGTTTGCCATACAACTAATGGAAACTGATCGTCTAGATTTCCTTTTAAAATCTCATCTGTTGCAAAAACAATTGCATCTTTTTTATCATCTGATAATTTACCAAGTTCATGGTTTGAAATTGCTGCTGCTCTTTTCAAGTGAGCAAATCCATATATAACTTCAATAGGCATTTGTTCTTTTCCTACTGGGAAATTTTGTTTACTTCTTTGTGTTTGCGCTTTCCAATATTTATCGCTTGGGACTTTAATTTCACCAAATGTATCATGTTCAATTCTGTAACTCATTGTAATTACTCCCCTTTATTCCTTGTAGTCATCACTCATTATTCATCTTTATTATATCTTATACAGCCTATGATTTAAACTCTCAGTTGTCAGATAATTTAAATTATCATAAAAAAAGGAGTGGAACCGAAATCTATTCTATTAATAAAAGATTTCGTCATCCCACTCCCTATAAAATATAATGCATTTTATGAATCTTGTGCTTCTTTCTTTTCTTCATATGCTTCATCATTTTGTTCTGAAATTTGTTCCATTTCTTTACCTAGTTCTTTTACATCTTCTAAGTCTTGAACCATTTCATTTTCTTCTTCTGGCTGTTTATTCAATATATTCACCTTCTTATGAAAATTGAATTGAGAAGTAAGATCTAACATCTTCTGGCAATCCTTGTGCCGCTTCATTGTCTAATATAACTGTTACCATTCTATGTTGTTTTAATTTTGCTGATTCAACTGAGCCGTTAGCTGGTTCTTCATACAACTTGCTAACTGCTTTTGCTTTTTCTTTACCTGTAACTAATACAATGACTTCTCTAGCTGGATGAATTGCTTGATTATAATCTAATCCAGTTCTGCTATCTTCAGTTAAAGTCACAACATCTAACATCAATTTATTTTTCTTTTTGTCAGTGTTTACTTTTTCTTTAATGAATGATTCTACATCACTACCAACATCTGTTTTTAAAACTTGCTTAGCTGGTACACCTAGTTCAGTATAATAATCTTCTTTACCATCAAAATCCAAAATGTGTACTTGACTAAAGTTTACTGGATTTTTCTTAACATCATCTAATAATTCATCGAAAAATGTTGTATTCTCTGCATCTAAGTGCACGCCAACTACTGAAGTACTATCTGAATTAAATTGTTTGCGAACTACGTCTGCAGCGTAACGTGCAGCGATATCTTTCGTTTCAAATACTTTAAAGTTTAAAGCCATTTTGTCCACTCCTCATTTCAACTTATCTATTTTCAAAAAATTAATCTTTAATCATTATTTATAATATACCCTTTTTTAATAGTAGTTAAAACATTTAATTCTGAATCAACTACAACAAAGTCTGCTTGCTTGCCAATTTTAATAGAACCAAGTCTATCATCTACATTTAAACGTATAGCTTGATTTAAACTTGTTGTGCGCCATGCTTCTTCAAGTGACACGTTTGCAAAGTCCATCAAGTTCTTTAAGCCCTTATTCATTAAAAGTATGCTTCCTGCTAATGAACCATTTTCTAGTCTTGCCTCATTATTTTTCACATAAACATCTTGACCACCAAGATCGTATTTTCCGTCTGACATTCCTTTTGCTCTCATTGCATCAGTTATAATACAGAAGTTCTCATTACCTTTTGCCAAATAAGCTAATTTAACCGCTGCTGGATGTGAATGCACACCATCGACAATAACTTCAGTTGTTAGTCTTTCATTAGTCAGTGCTGCTCCAAATACTCCAGGTTCTCTATGCGTAAAAGTTGTTTGTGCATTATATAAATGTGTTACATGTTTAAGTCCATAATTTACCGCTTCTTCAATCCCGTTATAATCGGTAACTGTGTGTCCTGCAGAAAAAATAACGTCATTGCTTAAATGTTTTATCGTTTCTTTTGCACCTTCTACTTCTGGAGCAATTGTTACTATTTTAATATTCCCGTTTGATTTTTCTTGGAACTCATTAAATTTTTGCACTGTGGGTCTTGCAACAAATGCTGGATTCTGAGCACCAACTTTATGTTCAGAGATAAATGGACCTTCTAAATGTACACCTAATATTTCTGCGCGCTTTTCATCTAGCGGTTTATACTTCGCAACATTTTCCAATGCATCATTAACTGCATCTGTTGACTGTGTCATAGTAGTAGCTAAAAAGCTTGTTGTTCCTTCTGATAATAATTTTTCAGATAATACGTTTAAAGTTTCTGGAGTAGCATCCATAGCATCTTGACCATAACCACCATGTATATGTATATCAATAAAACCTGGTATCAAATGTTGTCCTTTTAAATCTACAACACGAGCATTACCTTTATAGTCACCTTCTTGAATATCATAAATAAAGCCATCACGCACTTCGATATATCCATTTTCAATCTTTGTTTTTTCAGTATAAACTTGTGCATTTTTTAAAATATAATTATCCATTTGTATGTCTCCTTAAAAATGTATTTAAATATTCCCCTAATTCGTTTATAATAAAGATAACATAACATTACGAGGGGGCTAATTAAATGAACACGTTATTAATTTGTATGGTTGGTGTAGCATTTATTACTGCGATGTTAACTGCTGGTCGCGATTCTAAAGACTATGGTCTTAAAGAAGAAGATTTAAATAAAGAACTTGAATCTTTAAAATCAAATAATTAATAACTGAGACCATTTGGCCTCAGTTTTTTTTATGATAAATTAGGATAATTTTGTTGTCTTAAAGCTTCATAAATTAAAATTGCAGCAGTGTTAGATAAATTTAATGATCTTACATTTTCATTCATTGGAATTCTTAAAGCCGTATCTTTATATTTTTCTTTAATCCAATCTGGAAGACCAGTCGTTTCTCTACCAAACACAAAATAATGATCTTCATCTAAACTACTATAATCAAATTCAGTGTGTGGTTGTGTACCAAATTTAGTTAATAAATAATAGTTTCCACCTTCTGTTTTCTCAAAAAATTCTTCAACACTATCATAATAAACAATATTTACGAATTTCCAGTAATCTAATCCTGCTCTTCTTAACATTTTATCATCAGTACTAAAACCTAAAGGTCTTATTAAATGTAAAGTTGTATCTGTTGCTGCACAACTACGTGCAATATTCCCTGTATTTGCTGGTATTTCTGGTTGATATAAAACTACATGATTTGTCATATTTTATTTTCTCCTAATCTCTAATCCTTTTATCATTTCTTCTTGAACTTCTTCAATTTCACGTTCATAGTGCGACATTATAAATGATCTTGCTTCTTCACCTTGAATTTGTCCAATTGCCCAAAATGCTGTACCTCTTATCATTGGTCTAGGATCTGTTAATGCAACATCTTTCAAATCAGGTATTGCACTTTCTTCATTAAAATGTGCAAGTGCAACAATTGCATTTCTTTGAATCGGTTTCTTTCCACGCCATGCACCAGCTAAATGTCCATAAGTATTCTTAAATTCTTTGTTAGACATTTTTAATAATGGAACTAATCTAGGCTTCAAGACTTCAGGTTCTAAGACGATATCATCTTGTTCTGTGTTAATCCCTCTATTTCTTGGACATACTTGCTGACATGTATCACAACCATATAGTCTATTACCAATTTTATAACGATATTCATCTTTTAAATATCCTTTAGTTTGCGTTAAAAAGCTGATACATTTTTGACTATTTAATTGTCCATCACCCACTAATGCTCCAGTAGGACATCGATCTACACATATATTACAATCACCACAACTATCGATAACCGGGTCGTCAGGTTTAAATGGGATACTCACTAACATCTCACCTAAATAGCTCCATGTCCCTAAATCTTCATTTATAATAAAGCCATTTTTACCTGCAAATCCTAAGCCAGCTCTTTCAGCAACAGCTCGATCAGATAGAACACCTGTATCAACCATCGATTTCACTTCTACATCTGGTACTTTCTCTTGTAGGAATAAACTGAGTTTATCTAGTCGATTTCTCATAATCGTATGATAATCTTGACCCCAAGAAGCTCGTGCAAATAAACCTCGTCTGTCACCTCTTACACTTTTAGGTGCATCTTTTAATTTATTAGGATAACCTACTGCAATAGCAATTATTGATCTTGCAGATGGTAAAGTGAGTTTTGGAACTGTTCTTAATTCAATATCACTTTCTTCAAAACCAGACGCATAGCCCTTTGAGTGATAATCTTCTAATTTCTGTTTTAATTCATCAAAGGGATCTGCCGTTGTAAATCCAATGCTATCAATTCCAATAGAATGCGCGTAATCTATTACTTCTTGTTTCAATAAATCTAAATTCAAATTGATTCACCTCACTATCAAACATGCTTATATATTTTAACATATTTATATGAAAGTTTTAGATTTTAAAGTTATTTAAAACAAATTAAATCTTGAATATAAACAAAAAAGCTGCCAACAAAGATAGTGAATTTGTTGGCAGACTAATCATGTTGAATTGTTATATCTTTAAGAAGTAATCGTAGTACCTATTTCATTTGATATCGAACTCTTTAATAAAGCATGTTCTGATGATCCAGAAATAATTTTTACGCTTTTACAACCATCTTTTATAGCTGAAATTGCACCAGTAACTTTAGGTATCATTCCACCATATATTTCAGTCGTTTCAATATAATTATTAATATCTTTAATACTTAAGTTAGCTTGAACTTCATCTTTAATGAGTACACCTGGAATATCACTTATTAGAAATAAATCACCTTCCATTTCACTTGCAATTTTATAAGCTAAACTATCAGCATTAATATTGTATCGTTGTCCACTGATACTATCTATACCTATAGGAGCTACAACTGGGATACTATTTGAACAAATAAGTTCAAGAGCAGCTTTGTTAACTGAAGAACATTCTGCAACAAAACCGTATTTAGGATGAAGTGGTTCTATATCAAATAAATTCATATCTATTCCATTAACACCTATTGCTAATGGTTCATATTGATTGATTTGAAATACTACTTGAGGATTCACTTCACCTATCAATGTACTAGAAGTTTGTAGCAACACTTCCTCATCAGTTACACGTAATCCATCTACAAATTTACTTTCAACTCCTATTTTACTAAGTTGCTTATTTATAAATGGACCTCCACCATGCACGATTATGGGTACATAATTTTGCTTTTTTAAAGTGAGAATATCTTCAATTATTGATTTGTTAAGATTATTTAATATACTTCCGCCTATTTTAATTACTGCATACTTCACTTAAAGACCTCCAATTAGGTTCTATATAATGCATTAATTTTCACGTAATCATAAGATAAGTCGCACCCAAATGCTGTAGATGTAAAGGATGAATCACCAATCTTAGCATTGATTTCAATAGTATCCTGCTCCATTTTAGCTTTTAAATCTAACTCATCAAATGAAACATTCATTCCTTTGCTAACCAATAAATGATCACAGAGCCATACGTCTATATCAGTTGGATTTATCGTAATATCAGCATATCCAATTGCTGAAATGATTCTGCCAAAGTTTGGATCTGCTCCATGAATAGCCGTCTTGACTAGACTAGAACCGACGATTGTTTTAGCAATAATATTGTTTTGTTCTTTTGTTTCGGCACCAGTAACTTTAACTTTTATTAATTTCGTTGCACCTTCACCATCCCTAGCAATACTTTGTGCTAAATATCGACTTACATGTTGCACTGCTTTAGCAAATTTATTCCATTCAGGATGTAGCTTACATAATGGTTGGTTATTACTTTCACCATTTGCTAAAAGAATAACCATATCGTTAGTACTTGTATCTCCATCAACAGTAATCATATTAAAAGTTTCATCAACAGATTCTTTCAATAAACTATTTAAATCTTCAACTTCTACGTTTGCGTCTGTAGTCATAAATCCTAACATAGTAGCCATATTCGGATGTATCATACCTGATCCTTTACAAGTTCCACCAATTGTTATCACTTCATTATCAATAGTCACTTGTACAGCTATGTGCTTGGTTTCTTTATCTGTTGTTAAAATAGATTCATTAAAATTTTCAGAATTAAAATCATTTTGTATATCTATATTATTAACGCCATACTTTATTTTTTGCATTGGTAAAAATTCGCCTATTAAACCTGTTGAAGCAACTGCAATTTCATGTTCTGGTATTTGTAATTTTGATGCAGCCCATTTTTGAGTTTGTTTCGCATCTTCAACACCTCGTTTACCTGTACAAGCATTTGCTATTGCAGAATTAATGATTACTGCAGAAAGTTTATTATTAACACTTATACTCTCCTCTGTAACTTGTAATGGTGCAGCTTTGAAAGCATTTTGTGTATATACTGCTGCACAATTAGCTGGAACTGATGAAAATAGCCAACCAAAATCTTTCTTTTCTCTACGAAGGCCCACGTGTGTTCCACCTGCTACAAAGCCCTTAGGTGTCGCAACGTCACCTTCTTCTATAATTGTCAATTCAGAGTCAATTAATTGTTCAGTTTCTTCTAACATCAAATTCCTCCATTTCTAAGGATATACTGGTAATAAATTCAAACCTTCATCTTCATTAAATCCATATAAAATATTCATGTTTTGAATTGCTTGACCACTTGCACCTTTTACTAAATTATCTATTACAGTTACAATTACAGCTTTATTTCGTTCTTCGTCAACGTAAATACCTATATCGCAAAAATTACTACCTAATACTTCCTTAGTTTTTGGAAATTCACCTATTTTCCTAATACGGACAAATGGTTTATTTTGATAGGTTTTTATATACATTTTATGTAATGCTTCTTCTGATATTTGTTCATTTAAATCAACATAAATTGTAGCCAGTATGCCTCTTGTCATAGGAACAAGATGTGGTGTAAACATTACTTTAATATCAGATCCTGATAATTTTGATAAATATTGCTCAATTTCTGGCGTGTGTTTATGTGTTCCTAATTTGTAAGCAGAGAAATTCTCATTCGCTTCTCCATAATGAACATTCTGACTTAAACTTCTACCTGCACCAGAAATACCTGTTTTAGCATCTATAATTATTGATTCCTTATTAATTAAATTGTTTTTTAATAGTGGATGTAGAGAAAGTAAAGTCGCTGTTGGAAAACATCCTGGATTAGCAATAATTTTAGTTGAATCATTGTTTATATCGGACCACTCAGCTAAGCTATAATTAGCTTTATCAAGTATGCTTTGTTCAGCTGGTTTTTCACCATAATATTTTTCATATAATGCTGGATCTTTTAGTCTAAAATCTCCTGATAAATCAATAACTTTTATTCCTCGTTCAATTAATTTAGGAATAAAATGTTTACTCACATTTGATGGCGTAGCAAATAATATTAAATCGCAATCTACTTTATCAACATCTAAACTTGAAAATGGTACATTAATATTGTCTTGCAAATGTGGAAATGTTTCTTTAATGTCTTCCCCAGACTTAGAATGTGAAAATACATATTTAATATTCACTTCTTTATGTTGTTTGAGTAATCTAATTAGTTCAATTGCACCATATCCACTTCCGCCGACTATACCTATTTCTAACACGAAAACACCTCTTTTATTTTTTAGTATTACAATACTTTAGATAAAAATTGTTTCGTTCTACTATTTTGCGGATTATCAAAAATTTGTTCAGGTGTACCTTCTTCTTGTACAATTCCTTCATCCATAAAAATGACATGATCACTTACATTTTTAGCAAAGCCCATTTCATGTGTTACAACTACCATTGTCATGCCTTCTTTAGCTAAATCTTTCATAACACTTAACACTTCCCCAACTACTTCGGGATCAAGTGCTGAAGTTGGTTCGTCGAATAAAATAACTTCTGGATTCATAGCTAATGCCCTCGCAATAGCGACACGCTGCTTTTGTCCTCCAGAAAGTTTTGAAGGATAAACATCCGATTTATCTTCTAATCCAACTTTTTCAAGCAACTGATGAGCTTGTTTTTCTAATTCAGATTTATTTCCTTTTTTTAAAGTCAAAGGCGTTAAAGTAACATTATCTATAACTTTTTTGTGAGGGAACAAATTAAAGCTTTGGAACACCATTCCCATTTTTTGTCTTAATTGATCCAGCTTTGCTCCCTTAGTATTCGTTAGATCATTGTTTTCAAAAATAATTTGACCTGAAGTAGGATCTTCTAATAAGTTTAAACATCTTAATAGCGTACTTTTACCACTACCTGATGGACCTATTATGGCAACTACTTCTCCTTTTTCAATATTTAAATTAATACCTTTTAATACTTCATTTTTACCAAATGTTTTGTGTAAATCATTAACTTTAATCACTGACACTGAACCTCCTTTCAGCAATATACATCACTCTAGATAACGTAAACGTTAAAATGAAGTACAATACTGCTGCTACTAACAATGGTGTGAATGGATCAAACGACGCACCTTGCACAACTTGTGCATTAAACATTAATTCACTAACACCTATTACTGATACAATAGATGATTCTTTAATTACAGTTACGAACTCATTACCTAAAGCTGGTAGTATATTTTTAATGGCTTGAGGCATAATAACTTTTTTCATAGCTTGTGATTTGTTTAAACCTAATGATCTTGCGGCTTCCATTTGACCATTATCAACTGCATTAATCCCTGCTCTAATAATTTCTGCTATGTAAGCACTACAGTTAATAATAAGCGCGATAATACCACAAATAAGTGCAGATAAATCTAAACCAAGTACTGCTGTTGTACCAAAATACACTAAAAATACTTGAACTAATAAAGGCGTTCCTCTTATAAATTCTATATAAACTGATGCAATAGATTTTAAGATTTTACTGTTGCTTAATTTCATCAATGCAAAGAAAACACCAATAAGTGCACCAGCTACAACTCCTAAGAATGATAATAGAATTGTATATCCAACACCATGTAAGAAATAAGATCCATATTTGCTAAAAAATGATCCATCATCAAACATTGCTTCTGTGGCTTTATCTTGATAATCTTTTATCAAATTATTATCTCGAACTTCTTTAACACTTTTATTGACTCTCTCCATTAATTGAGGAGAATCTTTAGGTAAAGCGATGGCAGTTGTTTTATCTGCATCAGAAAAATCAACATCTGAATAAGTTAAATTTGGATTTTTCTCTAAATATGCATCTGCTACAGGACCTTCAATAATCATTCCATCTACTTTTCCTGAATTAAGTGACATAATAACTTCAGGTACCCTTGCAAGTGAGCTCACTTGAGAGTCTGGCATTTCAGTTTTTGCTAATTCTTCTTGAGTTGTTTGCTTTTGTACTCCAATCATTTTTCCTTTGAAATCTTCAATTGTTTTTAATTTATCTTTATCTTTCTTTTGAACAATTAGTCTTTGCTTAACTTCCATATAGTGATCTGAAAAATCAACTTCTTTTTTTCTTTCAGGAGTCGGTGCCATACCTGAAATAATCATATCTATTTTCCCAGTTTTTAAAGCACCTAATAAACTATCAAATTGCATATTCACTATTTTAAGCTTTATACCATTGTCTTTCGCAATTTTTTTAGCTAACTCAATATCTATACCTGCATACTCACGCTTTCCATCTTTGGTATGTTCAAATTCATATGGTGCATAATCTGCTGATAAACCTACTCTTAGCTCGCCACGTTCTTTAGCTTTTTCCCACTGGTCAGTTTCTTGGGCGTGTGACTGTTTGGGGACTAAATATGGAATAGTAAGTAGTAAACAAACTGTTATAAGTACTACTTTCACAAATAAATTTCTTTTCAAAGTTGTAACCTCCTGAATTAATAATATTCATTATTATACGCATTTATGTAATTTTATGCAATGCTTTTTATAAAAGTTTTTGAATGGTTATTCATTTAATCGTTACTAAATATAATCTCATTTTAAAATCAAATTTTTGTAATCACTGTTATAACACTATTAAAAATAACTAGCACTGATTTAATGCACTTATAAATGTGATATCAATATGCAAATTTGTGAATAATGATTTATTCTACCTCACTTTATGAAAACAAACAATATATTTTCATAATATTCTAATAATTATAGTTAAATTTATATATAAAATGTAATATAAAAAAGCGTCCTCTAACTGAGGGCGCTTTTTAGTATTCAATTCTTATGCATTTTCTTTAAACAAAAACATTTCCTGATTATATTTAGGCAATAATTTCAAACATAATCTATGTACAATATAAGCAAATACAAATGGTATAACAAAGTACGCGAATATTAAAAGAACTATATTTACAATTATTGAGCCGTCCATATATTTTATTGCATTAGCTGGACCAACAAAACCTGTATATCCGAATCCTGTTGACATAGGTGTTCCTTTTATTCCTACAAAATACGTTAGCAAACCACTCATTAACCCATTAATGATCAACGGTATTGCTATTATTGGATTTTTAAAGTAGACAGGTATCATCATTTTTGCAGCACCAATAATAAGTACGATATTAATCCCTTTATCATTTACTTTCCATGATCCCATTAAGAATGTTACACATGCCGCAACGATTCCCATATTACCTGCACCTGAACTTAGACCTTCTAATCCTACAGCTGTTGCAATTGCTACCAATGAAATTGGAGTGACCATAAGGAGAGCATATGTAATTGCTATCAAAATACACATTAACAATGGATTTAAAGTCGAGAATTGTTCTATTAATTTTCCAATGCCTTTTGTTACATTACTTACATATGGCAAAGTAAGCATTCCAATAAAACCACTAACTACCGAAATAAATATTGGCATAATTAGCATATCTAAAGAACCAAATTTACCTTTTAATTTAATCATTAAATAACAACTAATGATTAATACAACTATTAAATTGACCACATCACCAATACTAACAAACATAAATTGGCCATTTTGGACTTTCACAGCACCTGAACCTATTAATCCAGCTGCCCCTATCATCACGGCATCTGTAGCTTGGAATTTAAATTGATTAGCTACAATTATTCCTATAATAAAACTCATAGCATATTGCATAAGTAATAAAGCTTGGTTAAACATTTCAAGTACAGGGTGAAACTGTGATAAGTAACTAAATAAAACACCTAATATTGCATTTGGTATAAGCGCAATAACAATACCTACACCTATACCATTTAATATGTTAAAGAAAAATTCCTTTACAGTGAAATGTCTATCCATAAAATTCCTCCATATTTAAATATGTATTAATCATATATGAGTTTATTTTAATAGACAATCACATTTTTAATTTTAAATAATTGTACCTTGATGAAATCGCATTTTCCACTGGTTATTTTTTCTGATCCACAAAGTACTTCTATTCGTTAATACATTATCCGTCTCATTGAATAATTTATATGTAACCAATACAATGCCTTTTTGAATCTTGTCAGTTACAAAGTCACTAATTTGATATTCAAAAGTATGTAAAGTGCTGTTTTCAATATCATTTTTATAAATGACTCTACCCGACTTTCCAATCTCTTTGAAATTATCATCAAGTAAATCTAGTATAATGTTATGATCTAATCTATTATTTGCGTTTAAATGAGAACATTCCAGTTCAAAAAATTGTTGTTTAATAAATTTCACCTACTTTATAATTTAAAGATAATTTTTAAGTTAATATGCTAAAATATTTATATAATATATAGTATAAATGAGGGGGAATCCGAATGACAAATCTAAAAGAAGTCGCAAGAAAAGCTGGTGTTTCTCCCAGTACTGTTTCAAGAGTAATTAATAACCACCCTTATGTAAACGAAGAGAAAAGGAATAGAGTACTCCAAGTTATAGAAGAAATAAATTATATACCTAACATTAATGCCATACATTTAAAAAAAGGTAAAACAAACTTAATAGGTGTTGTTATTCCTTTTTCTAATCATCCTTATTTTTCTCAGCTAATACAAGGTATATCAGAAGAAGCAATTAAATTAAACAAGAAAATTGTACTTTTCCAAACTTCTTATGATAACGACCAAGAAATAGACGCTTTAGAAATGCTTAAACTAAAACAACTAGACGCCTTAATTATATGTTCAAGAAATATTTCATTAAATATAATCGAACAGTATGTTGAATATGGTCCTATCTCTATTTTTGAAGATATAACACATTCTAAGCTTCGTACAACCTATATAGATCACTATAAAGCCTTTTACACGGCATTAAACCATTTGTACGAACATGGACATCGAAATATCTCATGTGCTATTAATAGAAAGAATAGTACAAGTTCATTATTAAGGATTGCAGCTTATAAAGATTTTTGCAAAGAAAAATCACTAACTTTCAATAATAAAAAGATTTATGAAAATTATGTATTACTAGAAGATGGTTATATACTTGCTAAAGATTTAAATAAATCACCAACTCCCCCATCAGCAATTATAGTTTCAGGTGACAACACTGCTGCTGGTCTATTACTAAGTATAAACAATGATGCAAAAGAACATTTATCTATTATTGGCTTTGAAAATCATAAAATATCAGAGATGCTTAATTTGACAACGATAGAAATACCACTTATCAATATAGGCAAAAGTCTCTTTAACCAATTATACGATAATAATATAACACATCACTTTTTTGAAACTAAATTAATAAAAAGAAATTCTGTAAAAAATATTAATTGTTGACATGAAATGCATTTCATAGATTATCCTTTATTTAATCACATATCTTAGGGGGTAATTTAAATGAATAAACAAAAAGTCGGCATTGATGGGTGTAACATTACTTCAGAAATATATGTAGAATTAGTTCAACACACAAGAAATATTGACATAGTAGCGTGTGCAGATGATAATTTAACAAAAGCAATTAATATGAAAGATAAATACGGAATTCCAAAAGTAATGACAAGAAGTAAGTTGTATAATGATCAAAAAATTGATTATATTATAAAACTTTAAATTGCAGGTTAGTAAAAGAAGAAGACAGTAATCTAATGATGAAATTATAAAAGGCTGAGACAAATTAATTGTCTCAGCCTTTTTGTTATAAGTACCGGTGGTCGGGTTCGAACCGACACGTCCTCAACGGACACGGGATTTTGAGTCCCGCGTGTCTGCCAATTCCACCACACCGGCATAATTATATTTCCTACAAAAAAATCTTCCCAATGGAAGAAATAATGGAGCGGAAGATAGGACTTACACCTATATCTCATTCCAGGAAGGAATGTATTCTAAGAGTTGAAATACTCCCGCATTTTAATAATTAGTAGTTCTGAAAAATAATGGAGCGGAAGATAGGATTTACACCTATATCTCATTCCGGGAAGGAATGTATTCTAAGAGTTGAAATACTCCCGCAAAATATTAATGGAGGCGGCAACCGGATTTGAACCGGTGAATAGAGGTTTTGCAGACCTCTGCCTTACCACTTGGCTATGCCGCCAGACTACTGGGCTAGCTGGATTCGAACCAGCGCGTGACGGAGTCAAAGTCCGTTGCCTTACCGCTTGGCTATAGCCCATTAATAAAAGTAAGGGCGGCTGATGGGAATCGAACCCACGCGTGTCGGAACCACAATCCGATGCGTTAACCACTTCGCCACAACCGCCATGGCAGGGGCAGTAGGAATCGAACCCACATCAAAGGTTTTGGAGACCTCTATTCTACCGTTAAACTATGCCCCTATTAAATTATAAGAAATATGGTGGAGGGGGGCAGATTCGAACTGCCGAACCCGAAGGAGCGGATTTACAGTCCGCCGCGTTTAGCCACTTCGCTACCCCTCCGATAGATGGTGCCGGCCAGAGGACTTGAACCCCCAACCTACTGATTACAAGTCAGTTGCTCTACCAATTGAGCTAGGCCGGCATAATGTTAAAAGATGGCTCAGGACGGAATCGAACCGCCGACACAAGGATTTTCAGTCCTTTGCTCTACCGACTGAGCTACTGAGCCATACATAAAATTTTAAAAAATGGCGGTCCCGACGGGAATCGAACCCGCGATCTCCTGCGTGACAGGCAGGCATGTTAACCGCTACACCACGGGACCTAAAATAATAATTGCGGGAGGTGGATTTGAACCACCGACCTTCGGGTTATGAGCCCGACGAGCTACCGAACTGCTCCATCCCGCGATAATAATAATTTAATTTTACAAATATAATGGCGGAGGAAGAGGGATTCGAACCCCCGCGAGCCGTTAAGCCCCTGTCGGTTTTCAAGACCGATCCCTTCAGCCGAACTTGGGTATTCCTCCACTATATAAGTATGGACCTTGCAGGACTCGAACCTGCGACCCAACGGTTATGAGCCGTTTGCTCTGACCAACTGAGCTAAAGGTCCAAAATTTAAAATATGTATTTCATATTCAAAATTTTAATGGCGGCAGAGGGGATCGAACCCCCGACCTCACGGGTATGAACCGTACGCTCTAGCCAGCTGAGCTACGCCGCCGTAATAATATTATTTTAAATGGTGGAGACTAGCGGGATCGAACCGCTGACCTCCTGCGTGCAAAGCAGGCGCTCTCCCATCTGAGCTAAGCCCCCATTTAATATGTAACTTTTAAAGAGTCGGGAAGACAGGATTCGAACCTGCGACCCCTTGGTCCCAAACCAAGTGCTCTACCAAGCTGAGCTACTTCCCGTAACCAAAAATGGTCATTACGCGCCCGAGAGGAGTCGAACCCCTAGCCTCTTGATCCGTAGTCAAACGCTCTATCCAATTGAGCTACGGGCGCATATTAAAATGGTGCCGAGGACCGGAATCGAACCGGTACGGTAATCACTTACCGCAGGATTTTAAGTCCTGTGCGTCTGCCAGTTCCGCCACCCCG
>NZ_JAJNIF010000007.1:0-104861 GCF_022386595.1 Mammaliicoccus sp. G-M28 | reverse complement strand
ATTAACTCGGCAATTAATCTAAGAGATGAGGTAAGTTGTAGATTAACTCGGCAATTAATCTAAGAGATGAGGTAAGTTGTAGATTAACTCGTTAGTTAATCTAAGAGATAGGGAAAGTTGTAGATTAATTCGTTAGTTAATCGAAGAGATTGAATAATAATATTTAATTTATCAAATATTATTATTTTGAATTTTTTTGATAAAAGTATACTATTTCCCCCTTATTATCTAGTATATCGTCATAAATAGATATGTAATAAATAATTAAGTGTACTTCATAAAACTATATAAATATAGTTAAATATTTCCTTAACATTACTTATATAGTTAAAAATTCACTTGTCATGTGGGTTTGATTATTTTTTGAAATATTATATCTACAGTATGTGAGGAGGTACTAAGTGCTAGTTGTAAATATTTATTTTTAGTTATTAAAAAGATATTGTTGTATACCTTTTTACTTTTAATTTATATTTACACTATGTTATATTTGTATATGTAAGGGCTTACATTTTGTTGGGGAGGTCTTTTATGGATTGATTGTAATAATGAGAGATAGGGGATAATGGTATGCAAATTGCTTCGTTCGATGATTTAAAAGATATAGTTAAAACTGGTGATGTCATAGCACTTGCTGCTTTATCGGTAAGTAATTTACCAGCTAATGTTTTAAAACATATTGTTAATGCCCATGATAAATTTGGAAATATTGATGATTTAACATTTATGTTAGCTAATGATATAAGCGATTATCGTGGTGATGGATATGATCTAGATTCTTTTGTTAGTAGAGGTATGGTTAAACGTCTTATTATGAGTATTATTATTGGTTCGCCTAAAACAATTGAGGCAATCAAAGACAATGATTTAGAAGCATATTTCGTTCCACAAGGTCTATTAGCTACTCACTATAGAAATTCATCAAATAAGTTTCCAAACATGATTTCTAAAATAGGGTTACACACTTCTGTGGATCCAAGATACTCTGGCGGAAAAGTGAATGAAATGACTAAGGAAGATATTGTTTCTTTATTAGATATAAATGGTGAAGAATTTTTACAATATGATTTTCCTAAAGTTGATGTTGCTTTGCTTCGTGGTACATACGCTGATAACGAGGGGAATATTTATATGCACCAAGAAGCACATCTAGGTGAAGGATACGGTGTTGCTTTAGCTGCTCATCAAAATGGTGGGAAAGTGGTTGTCCAAGTTAAAGAAATTGTACAACATGGCAGTTTTAAACCAACTGAAGTATTTATACCTGGAGAACTTGTGGATTATGTATTTATAAATGATGACCCGAAACTTCATAGACAAACAATTCAACATTATTACAATCCGGCAATATCTGGTGAGTACAAAGTGCTCAGCATGCCTGAACCAGTTAATAAATTCAGTACTCGAAAAGTGATATTAAGACGTGCTGCTCAATTTTTAAATGAAGGAAATGTTGTAAGTATTGGTTTTGGTATAAATAACGAACTTTCTAATTTATTAGTTGAGGAAAAAGTAGAAAAATCTGTACAGCTGAATATAGATACTGGTGTATTTGGTGGCATGATTGGCAGTGGTCAAAACTTTGGTTTGAATTACAACTTAGATGCTAAAATGCGACATGAAATGACATGGGATTTTATTTATAACGGTGGTTTAGACATCGCTTACTTGAGCTTTGCTGAAGTTGATCAGTTTGGCAATGTCAATGTTTCAAAATATGGCGATAGAATGAATGGTTGTGGGGGATTCATCGACATAAGCCAAACTGTTAAGAAAATTGTATTCTCGGGAACAATGGTAGTCGGAAGTCAGGCTACTTGCAATAATAAAGAATTAGTTATTGAACAAGAAGGACACTCGAAAAAGTTTGTTGAAAATGTGCATAATATGGATTTCAATGCATCTTATGCTAAAGAATTAGGGCAAGAGATTTATTATGTAACTGAACGTGCTGTATTCCAATTAACTGATGATGGACTGAAATTGATTGAAATAGCTGCTGGGTTAGATTTAGAACGGGATATACTAGCAAACTTAGCATTTCAACCAATCATTGCTGATGAACTTAAAGTGACAGATCAGAATATTTATCAAGAAAATTGGGGAGGATTACATCAATACATTAAAGGCAATGGTTCAAACAAATAAGGGGGTAGTTTAATATGAATTACGATTGGATTAAAACAAGAGCGCATTATGATGAGGAAAAGGCAGCAATTATCGATCCATTAAAAGGTACAAAGTGGAGTTATCAAGAGTTGAATATTCGTGCTGAGAACTTAGCAAATCATCTTCAAGAACAAGGCGTTCAAAAAGGGGACGTTGTTGGTATATTCGCTCCAAATGATGTCGCATTATTAGATTTATTATTCGCTTCATTTAAAATGGGTGCAGTATACTTTCCGATGAACTGGAGACTTAATTCAAAGGAAATTGAAAGTGTAATAGAAGATTCTGGTGTTAAACTAATATTTTATGCCAATCGACATTTAAGTAGCTTAGAAGGTATTGCGGATGACTATTTGCATTTGGATATCGATTCACCAGAATATGATGAAGTTGTAAACCCTAAGAATCACAAACCTTTCAATACAGTAGATGTTGAAGGTGACGAGTTAGCTTCATTGATGTATACAAGTGGTACAACTGGTATGCCAAAAGGTGTCATGTTCACATATGATTCATTTACTGCAAATGGTATTAATACAGTTCTTACTTATAAAATCAATTCAGATTTCGTATCAATTGTTTCATTGCCAATGTTCCATGTATTTGGACTTAATGATTTAGTGTTACCGTTGTTAATGTCTGGTGGTTCGCTTGTATTACATCGATACTTTGAGGGTGAACAACTTAATGACTTAATGGCTGAATATAAACCTAATTACTTATCGCTTATACCAACTATGTATTATGCGATGTTAGTTGCACCGAACTTTAATCTGAAAAATTTTGATAATATAGATTTTCTTGTTCAAGGTGGATCAGCACCATTACCAGGCGTTCAGAAAAAATTTGAGAGCATGGGTTTAAATATCATTAATGGTTATGGATTAACTGAAGCACCGCTTGCATTACTGAATACACCGTCTAATTCTCTTAAAAAGCCTATGAGTATTGGTAAAGCAGTAATGTACGTTGATTTGAAATTATTTGATGAGAAGTTTAATGATGTAGAAGTAGGAGAAATCGGTGAATTAGCAATTAAAGGTAAACAGGTAACGCCAGGTTATTGGCATAAACAAGAAGAGACTGACAAGAATTTTCATGATGGTTACTTCTTAACAGGAGATCTTGCACGAATAGACGAAGATGGCGATATCTTTATCGTAGACCGTCGTAAAGAATTAATTATTACAGGTGGAGAAAATGTACTACCATCTGAAGTAGAAACAGTGCTTTCAGATCATCCACTTGTTGCACAATGTGTAGTTGTTGGATTTGAAAGTGAGAAATTTGGAGAATCGGTTTCAGCTGCAGTATTGCTAACTGAAAAGGATCCTGATTTTGAAGAAAAGTTAGATAAACATATGAGAGAGCATTTAGCGAGTTACAAAGTTCCTAGAATGTATTTATCAGTTACTAAGATGCCTTTAACAGCAACATCTAAACCTAATAAATTAGAAGTTAAAGAAATGATGAAGAGAAAAGCTGAAAAATTAAATAATAAAGAGGACTGATCATAGTCTGAAAAATTTTTAAATAATAATGTAAGCGCTTTAATAATATATGGAGGTCATAGATATGCCAACAAAATTAGAGATGTTAAAAGAAATATTTCCAGAAGATATATTGAATATTTCAAAAGATTTAACTGAAGGTGAAGTAAAGTTTTTAAAACAACTTAATGATTTATTAGAAGAAAAATATCGTCCGACTATTAATGAACATTGGGTAAACGCTACTGTACCAGAAGACTTCTTTGATGATATGGGGAAATTAAACTATTTCCAAAATCCATTATTATTTGAAGGCCGTGAAGGTGCTAAAACGACGAGTCAATTATTCCAATTTTTCTTATCTTACGTTGTAGCTAGATTTGACGTATCTTTAGTTACATTATTAGGTGTACACCAAGGATTAGGTCATAATTCATTCTTGTTCGGTGGTAGTAAAGAACAAATTGAATACTATATTCCTAAGTTACAATCACATGAATTAAGAACATGCTTTGCTTTAACAGAGCCAGAACATGGATCGGATGTAGCAGGTGGTCTTGAAACGACAGCAAAACGTGTAGGTGATAAATGGATTTTAAATGGTGAGAAGAAATGGATTGGCGGTGCGAATTTAGCTGATGTTATGCCTTTATATGCTGTAGATGTTGAAACAGGTAAACCAAAAGGATTCATCGTTAAACCTGAACAAAAAGGTGTAGATATTAAAGTTATAGAGAATAAAATCGCATTAAGAATTATTCCGAACACTATTATTAAGTTAGAGAATGTAGAAGTTGAAGAAGACCAAAGACTTCAAAATATTAATGGCTTTAAAGATATAGCAAGAATACTTTATTCAACGCGTGCTGGCGTAGCATACATGGCAACTGGAGCTATGGCAGGTGCATTACGTGCAACACTTGATTATGTAACAGAGCGTAAACAGTTCGGTAAAGAAATTAGTAAATATCAATTGATTCAAGAGAAATTAGCAATGATGCAAGGTAATTTATCTCACTCAATGGCAATTTGTGCACAACTTGCAAGAATGCAAGAGCATGGTGAATACGATGAAGTAGCCACTTCAACTGCCAAAATGATGAATTCCCTTAGATTAAGAGAATCAGTCGCAATGGGTCGTGGTATTACTGGTGGTAACGGAATATTAGCAGAATATGACATTGCGAGATTCTTCTCAGATGCAGAAGCAATTTACACATATGAAGGAACACATGAAATTAATGCATTAGTCATTGGACGTGCATTGACTGGCGATTCTGCATTTATTTAGTCTAACTAAATGACACAATATAATCTCAGAATAAATTAATTTGGAGGACTTTTTATGACGATAAATAAAGCAACCGTTCTAGGTGCAGGTACTATGGGTAGCCAAATTGCTGCACTATTAGTTAACGCAGGTTTAAAAGTAAAATTATTAGATATAGTAATAGATGAAAAAGATCCAAATAAAATTTCTAAAAAAGCATATGACGTAATAACAGATGCTAAAAGACCATTATTATTTGATTTAGAATTTGCATCAAATTTATCTTATGGCAATTTCCAAGATGATTTAACTGGTGAAGATGATGCAGATATTTATATTGAAGCGGTGAAAGAAGAATTAGATATTAAGCATCAAGTATGGAAACAAGTTACTCAAGTAGCAAAAGATAGTGCAGTATTTGCTACAAATACTTCAGGTATTCCGATTGAAGCGATTTCTAAAGCTTTTGATAAAAAAGATAAAGAACGATTTTTAGGACTACATTTCTTTAATCCGCCTCGTATTATGAAATTAGTAGAGGTTATCCCTAATAGCAATACTTCAGATGCAATAGTTGAAAGAACTCAAGTATTTGTAGAAGAAGTATTAGGTAAAGGTGTAGTAGTTGCAAACGATGTGCCAGGCTTTGTTGCAAATAGAGTGGGTACTCAAACGATGAACGATATTATGTATCGTGGTGAAGATCAAGGATTCTCAATTACTGAAGTAGATGCTTTAACTGGAAGAGCAATTGGTAGACCTAGTACTGGAACATACGGTTTGTCAGATTTAGTAGGTTTAGACATTGCGGTTGCTGTTACAAGTGGTCTGCAAAAAGTACCAGAAGAAAAACCTTACTTTAAAGATACAAAAATTGCAGACACACTTATTAAAAATGGTTCGTTAGGTCGTAAAACAAAACAAGGTTTCTACAAAAAAGATAAAAAAACGAGACTAGTTTATGACATTGATTCAAATGAATATGTTCAACCTGAACAACCTAAATTTGAAATACTAGCAAAATTCGGCAAAGACTTACAATCGAATTTAGATGTAATCTTTAATGCTGAAGATGATGCAGGTAAATTCTTATGGGAAACATTAAGAAATAATTTCTATTATTCTGCAATTAACGTTCCTAAAGCTGCATCAGACTTTAAAGATATAGACCGTGCACTTGTATGGGGATTCAACTGGAAAAAAGGGCCGTTCCAACTTTGGGACTTAATGGGATTTGAACGCGTTAAAACAAGAATGAAAGAAGAACTTGGTGAATTACCTGAATGGATTGAACAACAAAACGGTTCATTCTATAAGGAAGATGAAACAATCGAACGCGTAACACCTACTTCAGCTTTTGTAGACCGAGAAGTTTGGAATAGAGAAGATTCTAATTTATCAGTAGCCAATAAAGATCAATTATTACTTAAAATACAAAGTAAAAATAATATTATCTCTGATGGCTTTGCAAGTGATTTAATTGAGTCTATCGATTTATTAGAACAAGAAGATTATACAAGTATGGTCATATACGCTGATGGAAACAACTTTAGTGTAGGAGCAAACTTATACTTAATGAAAAAAGCGCACGAAAGCAAAAAAGTAGAAGAGCTTGTTGGACCTGCAATTGATAAACTTCATGAAAGTTTCGGTAGAATGAAATATTCACTTAAACCTATCGTAACAGCTATACACGGTAGAGCATTAGGTGGTGGTTGTGAAATTGTATTACACTCACCATTTATAGTTGCAGCGAGTGAAACATATATTGGTTTAGTTGAAACAGGTGTTGGCTTATTACCTTCAGGTGGAGGATTAGCTGAGTTTGTAGACAGAACATTACGAACTGATCACAAAAATGATGATAAACAAGAATCTATTTCTAAAGTTCTTATGAATGTAGGTTTAGCTAAAGTTTCTACAAATGCATATGAAGCTAAGAAATATGGCTATTTAAGAGACATTGATACAATTATTTTCAAAAAAGAAAAACGTGTTGAAGTGGCACTTAATAAAGCACGTTATGAATCTGAAACAAACTATGTACCTAAACCTAAAGCTCAATATCCAGCATTAGGTAGAGATTTCAAAGCGTTAGCTCAAGCTCAATTAGATGCTCAACGAATCGGTCACTTTATTAGTGATTATGATTATGAAATCACTTTAAAAGTAGCTCATATACTTTCAGGTGGCGATTTACCACGTAATACGTATATCAATCAAAGATATATTCAAAAGCTTGAAAGAGAAGGTTTCTTATCACTTTTACAAAACGAAAAAACTTATGATCGTATTTCGCACATGCTAGAAAAAGGAAAACCTTTACGTAACTAATGAGTAGCTGAATAAGAGAGGATGGATATCAATGCAAGAAGCATATATAGTAGCATACGGACGCTCTGCTGCAGGGAAAGCTAAACCAGGTGGCGCATTATTTCACGAAAGACCTGATGAGGTTGCAGCTCAAGTATTAAAAGGAGTACTTAATAGAGTTGGGGGTTCATTTAATCCAAGCATGGTTCAAGATGTCATTGTCGGAAATTCTTTTCCTGAAGGTTTACAAGGACAAAATATCGCACGTTCAATTGCGTTGCTTGCTGGATTACCAAATGAAGTTCCAGGTCAAACGGTCAATCGTTATTGTTCATCAGGACTTCAAACAATCGCAATTGCAGCAAATGAAATTATGTCAGATCAAGCTGATGTGCTCGTAGCTGGTGGTGTAGAACTTATGAGTGCAGTACCAATGGGTGGTAATGAACCTACAAATAGTCCAGAGTTGCAAGAAGCGGATACTGGCGTTTCATACCCAATGGGATTAACAGCTGAAATGGTTGCTGAAGCATATAAAGTTTCTAGAGAAGCACAAGACAAATATGCAGTAGAAAGCCATAAAAGAGCAGCTGAAGCACAAAAATCAGGGAAATTTGAAGATGAAATTATACCTATAAACGTGCATAAAGTGAGCTATGATAAAAATGGACCATCTATAACAAAAGAAGAATTTAAACAAGACGAATTAATACGACCTGATACAAATTTAGAATCTTTATCTAAATTGAGAACCGTATTTAAAGCAGATGGTACAGTAACAGCAGGTACGTCGGCACCACTTACAGACGGTGCAGGTTTTGTAGTATTGATGTCTGGAGACAAAGTGAAAGAACTAGGAATCAAGCCTATAGCTAAATTTGTAGGGTTCAAAGCAGTAGGGGTAGATCCTAAATTAATGGGTATTGGACCAGCTTATGCAATACCAGAAGTATTAGAATTAACAAACCTATCAGTAGATGATATCGATTTAGTAGAATTAAACGAAGCATTTGCATCACAAACAGTAGCTTCAATAAATGAAGTAGGTTTAGATATTAATAAAACAAACGTTAACGGTGGTGCAATAGCATTAGGACATCCACTCGGTGCAACCGGTGCAATGTTAACAGGTAAGTTATTATCTGAAATGAGTAAACGACCAGACACTAAATACGGTATGGTTACAATGTGTATCGGAGTAGGAATGGGCGCAGCAGGTATATTTGAATATGTAAGATAATAAGTAGAAAGCATTCGATTCTTTGAATCGAATGCTTTTTTTAGTTAGAGGAATTGAGTTGTAAGGGTAAGTTGTAGATTAATTTGGAAGTTAATCTAAGAGATGGTGCGAGTTGTAGATTAATTAAGGAGTTAATCGAAGAGATGGCATAAGTTGTAGATTAATTAAGGAGTTAATCGAAGAGATGGCATAAGTTGTAGATTAATTAAGGAGTTAATCGAAGAGATAGGGTAAGTTGTAGATTAATTCAGAAGTTAATCGAAGAGATAGGGCAAGTTGTAGATTAACTCAGAAGTTAATCTAAGACATTTCCAAATTTAATGCCATAAAATAAGAAGCTGAGACAATTAATTGTCCCAGCTTCTATTCATTTTCGTTATGATACTATTTATTATATTTTTGTTTTTCGGCTTCTCTTAATTCTATTCGTCTGATTTTGCCTGAGTTAGTTTTTGGTAATTCAGTTACGAATTCGATTGCTCTTGGATATTTATATGGTGCTACATCTTTTTTGACATAGCTTTGTAATTCTTTTACGAGTTCATCATCGCCAGTGATATCGTTTTGCAAGATAACGAATGCTTTTACGATGTTACCTCTTATTTCATCTGGGCTTGCAACGACTGCACATTCTTGTACTTTAGGGTGTTTAGTTAAAGAGTCTTCTACTTCGAACGGTCCTATTGTATATCCAGAACTAATGATGATGTCGTCTTCTCTACCCATGAACCAGAAGTAACCGTCTTCGTCTAATTGAGCGCGGTCTCCAGTTACATAATAGTCGCCTCGTTTTGATTTTTCTGTACGTTCTTCATCTTTATAGTATCCTTTGAATAATGATGGTGAATCTAATGAAACGGCTATGTCGCCAACTTTTCCATTTGTTATAGGTTCACCGTCTTCATCGATAACTGCTACGTGACTACCAGGTATTGCTTTACCCATTGCTCCTGGTCTACTTTCTGTATCTTTTAAAAATGCAATAAGTAATGTGTTTTCAGTTTGGCCATATCCATCTCTTACTTTAATGTTGAAGTTACTTTGGAATTGTTCTATTACTTCTTTATTTAATGGTTCACCTGCTGATACAGCACTGTGAAGATTTTCTAATGTATAGTCAGATAAATTTGGTAACTTAGCCATTAAACGATATTCTGTTGGTGTACAGCATAATGCGTTTATTTGGTGCTTTTCTAGTAAGTCTAAATATTTTGCTGCGTTAAATTTACCGTTATATACGAATGCTTTTGCACCTGAACCTAGAATTGATAAGAAAGGACTCCAAATCCATTTTTGCCATCCAGGTGCAGCAGTTGCCCAAACAGTATCTGATTCAGTAATACTTAACCAGTGTTTTGGTGCAGTTTGTATGTGTGCATAACCCCAACCATGTGTATGGATAACAGCTTTAGGTAGTCCTGTTGTACCTGATGTATAAGATAAAATTGCGATATCATCTCTTTTTGTTTCATCAACAACTAGTTCTTCACTAGCTTCTTGTATTTCATCATCAATTGATATCCAATTTTCTTGTTTAGATCCTACAACAAATTTTGTTAATTGATTGAATTCTTTAATACCTTCAAATTCAATTGTGCATTGATCGATTACGACTACAGCATTAACTTCACCGTGTGTGATTCTATGTTGCAAATCTTTCGTACGTAACATTTCAGAACTTGGGATTATGATAATGCCAAGTTTAAGTGCTGCAATGTATATTTCATATGTTTTAATTGAACGAGGCATTAGAATGAGCACTTTATCGCCTTTTTTAAGACCGTGTTCTTTAAATATGTTTCCAACTCTATTAGCATTTTTTATAAGTTTTGAATAAGTAATAGTTTGAACTTTGCCTTCAACATCTTCAAAAACAATCGCTTCTTTAGATTCGTCGGCAGTATGTTTTTCGATTTCATTAACAATGTTGTATGTTTCTGGTGCTATTAAGTCTGAATTTTTCATGTTAATCTCCTCATTTTTTATTATTATTTTATTTTATCAGTGAATAATCATAAATACGAATAAATGAAACTATATGAAAACACGAGTATCTAATTATTTATATTTCATAAAAATATTGCAAATGTAAGCGATTTTTTGTTAACTTAAAGGAAAGTTAATTAAATCTTTACACTAGATTTACAATTATAGGTTAATATTCACAATGGTTACAAAAACTTTAAAGAGGTGTCTTATGGAACTGTCGGCTTTAGAAATTATCTTTACATTTATTGGTGGTTTAGGTATTTTTCTATATGGTATTAAGCAAATGGGTGATGGCTTACAAGCAGCAGCGGGAGATAGATTAAGAAGTATATTAAATAGATTTACGAGCAATCCAATAATGGGTGTGCTTGCAGGTATGATTGTTACGATACTAATACAAAGTAGTTCGGGAACAACGGTTATTACTATCGGCCTAGTTAGTGCAGGATTTATGACGATGAGACAAGCTATTGGTGTTGTTATGGGTGCTAACATCGGAACAACAGTTACAGCTTTTATAATCGGTATTAATATTGGTGATTATGCTTTACCAATATTGGCATTAGGTGCATTCTTAATATTCTTTGTTCAAAAGCGTAAAGTTAAAAATATAGGTATGGTATTCTTTGGATTTGGTTCATTATTCTATGGTTTAGAATTAATGAGTGGGGCAGTGAAACCATTAGCTGATCTAGAAGGATTTAAACAAATTATGTTGGATATGTCTTCAAATCCATTTTTAGGCGTATTAGCGGGTACGTTTGTAACATTAATTATACAAAGTTCAAGTGCAACAATAGGTATTTTACAAGGATTCTATGCAAATGATTTAGTATCATTACATGGTGCATTACCGATTTTATTAGGAGATAATATTGGAACAACTATAACAGCGATATTAGCAAGTTTAGCTGGTTCTATAGCTGCAAAACGAGTTGCAGTCGTACATGTTATGTTTAATGTCATCGGAGCAGCAATATTCTTATTAATATTACCATTTTACGAAGCAGCAATGCAGTGGGTCAATCATGCATTGAACTTAAACCCTAAAATGGTTATCGCATTTGCACATGGTACATTCAATATAACGAACACGTTAATTCAATTACCATTTATTTTCGCATTAGCTTGGATTGTTACGAAAATTATTCCAGGTGAAGATGTAAATGAAAAATATAAACCAAAATATTTAGATAATAATTTAATAAATAGAGCACCAAGTATTGCATTACAAGAAGCACAAAATGAAATTCAAAACATTGGTAAAATGACAGTTTCAATGCTAGATAATGTTGGAAATTTAAATGAAAAAGCATTAAAAAAACATAAACAAAAACATGTAGCTGTTGATAACATGTACGATAATGTTAGACAGTATTTAAATAAATTATCTGAGAAAAAATTATCTGCGAAAGATGCTGAAAGATTGTCAGTCTTATATGATGTGAATAGAACAATATTAAAAGTATCAACGTTAACAGAATCATACTTAGATGAACTTCAGAAAAAACAATCATCAGATATTCATATATCAGATAAAGCAGACCAAAGTATTGATAAATTATATAATCACGTTAAAGTATCATATGAAAAAACATTCGAAGTATTTGATGTTTATGATTATATTAAAAAAGATGAAGTCGTTAAAAGAAGTGAAGATTCATATTTATTAGAACACGATTTACGTAAAAAGCACATAAAACGATTAAGTTCCGGAGAATGTTCTCCAGAAGGCAGCCTCGTTTATATAGATATGATTTCTATTCTTGAAAGAATTGGTTACCACTCAAGAAATATTTCAGAGTCTATGATTAACTTAGGCGAAGACACATATACCCAAACATCAGAAGTTAGATTATAAAATTTAATACAAACTTAGAAGCCGAGACAAATTAATTGTCCACAGTCTGAAAGCACCGTGCCAACTTTGTGGCACGGTGCTTTTTTTCTCTATTTATCATGTTGGGTACGACTTGATAAATTCAGCCTCTCTATGTTGCTTGTTGGCCTCGTCTTGCAATGTTCAGTCGCTCTATGTTGCTTGTTGGGCCAGTCTAGCAATGTTCAAACGCTCTATGTAGCTTGTTGGGCCAGTCTAGCAATGTTCAGTCGCTCTATTTATCATGTTTGCCTCGTCTTGATAAATTCAGCTCTTCTATTTATCATGTTGGACTTGTCTTGATAAATTCAGCCCTTCTATTTATCATGTCGCACCTGTCTTGATAAATTCAGCCTTTCTATTTATCATGTCGCACCTGTCTTGATAAATTAAAGGGACATTGTCTCAGCCTGTATTCATTGTACGGTGTTAATTTTAGAGATGTCTTAGATTAACTCTCGATTTAATCAACAACTCATATCATTTTTTCAAAAAATCCTTAATTTCCGTCGTACCAGACTTGTATTTAGTTAGATTTTCCTAAATGGGAATCCCAGTAAACTTCATTTATGAGGAGTGTTATTTAAAAATATTTTCAGTCTTTGAAAATAAATTCAGATGTAAGATATAAATGTCTTTACGAGGGTTATTCATTGGTCTTTGAACTTTTTTATTTTAACATAGTTATATAAACGATAATGTAAGCGATTACTATAAATTATTATAACTACATAAAAGGGGCTGTACGTATGAGTTTAAATGTTGGAATCATTGGTTGCGGTGGTATTGCAAATGGAAAGCATTTACCTAGTTTGCAGAAGATAAGTGAAGTAAATATTGTTGCTTTTTGTGATATTGAAATTGAAAAAGCTCAAGTTGCTGCAGAACAATATGGTACAAATGATGCAAAAGTGTACGAAAATTATAAATTATTGTTGGAAAATGATGATATAGATGTTATTCACGTATGTACACCTAACAGTTCTCATAAAGCATTAACGGTTGCTTCACTCGATGCTGGTAAACATGTGATGTGTGAAAAACCTATGGCTAAGACAACAGAAGAAGCGAAAGAGATGATTGAAGCTGCTAAACGTAATGGTAAAAAATTAACGATTGGTTATCAAAATCGTTTCAGACCTGACAGTCAATATTTACGTAAAGCTACGCAACGTGGAGACTTAGGTGATATTTATTACGGTAAAGCTCAAGCTATACGTAGAAGAGCTGTACCTACTTGGGGTGTCTTTTTAGATGAAGAAAAGCAAGGCGGTGGACCTTTAATTGATATTGGAACACATGCTTTAGATTTAACATTATGGATGATGGATAATTATGAACCTGAATCTGTAATGGGCTCAACTTTCCATAAGCTTGGCAAAAAGGAAAATGCTGCAAATGCATGGGGACCATGGGATCCTAAGAAATTCACAGTTGAAGATTCCGCATTCGGTTTTATTAAAATGAAAAATGGTTCTACAATTATTCTTGAATCAAGTTGGGCGCTGAATTCATTAGAAGTGGATGAAGCAAAATGTGCACTTTCAGGTACTGAAGGGGGCGCTGATATGAAAGACGGTTTGAGAATTCATGGTGAAGAGTTCGGTTCTTTATACACTACAAATGTAGAGTTAGAAAATAAAGGTGTAGATTTTTATGAAGGTGAAACTGTTGATGAGGCAGAAGTAGAGGCGCGTAGCTGGATTGATAGTATCATAAATGACACTGAACCAGTTGTTAAACCAGAGGAAGCTATGGTAATCACGCAAATATTAGAAGCACTTTATCAATCAGCAAAAACAAGTAAAGCTGTATACTTCGATTAATAAAAGGGGATATTAAAATGAATATAACTGTATGGAATGAATATAGACATGAAGTAGAAAGTGAAACAATTAAAGCTGTTTACCCGGATGGTATTCACAATGTTATAGCAGAATTTTTAGGTGAGGATCATGAAGTTAAGACAGCAACATTGGATGAGCCTGAACATGGTTTAACTGATGATGTGTTAGCTAATACAGATGTATTAATATGGTGGGGACATAAAGCACATGATGAAGTGAAAGATGAAATTGTAACTAAAGTGAAACAACGTGTGTTAGATGGCATGGGTCTAATCGTATTACATTCAGGTCATTTTTCAAAAATCTTCAAAAGCTTAATGGGAACAACGTGTGATTTAAAATGGCGTGAGGCTGACGATAAGGAAAGACTTTGGGTAGTAGATCCGACACATCCTATTACTGAAGGTCTCAACTCATATATAGAGTTAGAAAAAGAAGAGATGTATGGTGAACATTTTGATATACCTGCACCAGATGAAACAGTATTTATAAGCTGGTTTGAAGGTGGAGAAGTCTTTAGAAGTGGTGCAACATTTAAGCGTGGTAATGGTAAGATTTTCTACTTTAGACCAGGTCATGAAAGCTATCCTACTTATTATAATAAAGAAATTCAACAAGTTATTAAAAATGCAGTTGAGTGGGCGTGTAATAGAAATACACCTAAGCATCAATATGGTAATGCACAACCTCTTGAGAAAATTAGTAAAAAATAAAATAGGAGACTTCTAATATGAATAAACTAAAATTAGGTGTCATCGGTGTTGGTGGAATTGCACAAAATAGACATATACCAGCTTTTAAAAAATTAGACCACTTAGTAGAAATAGTAGGCGTACAAGATATTAACTATGAATTGTCTGAAAAAGTAGCTTCAGAATTTAATATTACGAATGTTTTTGAGGAATATAATGAAATGTTTAAACAAGTAGATGCTGTCGTTATATGTACGCCGAATAAATTCCATGCTGAAATCAGTATTGCTGCTTTAAATGCAGGTGTGCATGTATTTTGTGAAAAACCAATGGCAATGAATCGTAAAGAATGTGATGCGATGATTGAAGCGGCAAATCGTTCTGGCAAATTGCTAGCAATTGGTTATCATTATCGTTTTACAGATGCGTCAATAACAGCTCATCGTGCAATTGAAGAAGGTGTAGTTGGAGATGCGCTCGTAACAAGAGTACAGGCATTACGCAGACGTAAAGTACCAGGTTGGGGTGTCTTTACTAATAAAGAACTTCAAGGTGGAGGCAGTCTTATAGATTATGGATGCCACTTATTAGATCTTGCTATGTGGTTACAAAAAGATGCTCAACCGGTGGAAGTGTTGGGTAAGACTTATAATCGATTAAGCAAAACACCAAACCAAATAAATGACTGGGGAACATTTGATTACGAAACATTTGAAGTAGACGATCATGTGTCTAGTTTTATCACTTTTGAAGATGGGTCAACAATGCAATTTGAATGTTCATGGTCAGCAAATATTAAAGAAGATAAAATTCATTTAAGCATGTCTGGTGTTGATGGCGGTCTAAATGTATATCCGTTTGAAATATATCAACCTCGATTTGGAACATTTTTTAATGAACAAGCATACGCTGAACATAATGAAGATAATGCAGCACAACGACAATCTTTAAACTTTGTAAACAGCTGTTTAGGTTTAGAAGATTTAGTTGTGAAGCCTGAAGAAGCAAGACGTGTAAGTTCATTAATAGACGCTATTTATCAAAGTAGTGAAGAGGGAAGAAGTGTAAGAATAGAGTCTTAATAAATTTATAAGGGGTGTTACATATGAAAATCGGTGTATTTACAGTGCTTTTTCAAGATAAAACGTTTGAAGAAATGTTAGATCATGTAGCAAATTCTGGATTAAAGATGGTTGAAATTGGTACTGGAGGAAATCCTGGTAATCATTTTTGTAATTTAGATGAATTGCTAGAAAATGAAGATAAAAGAACAGAGTTTATGAATGCAATTACACAAAGAGGATTGGAAATTAGTGCTTTTAGTTGTCATGACAATCCAGTTTCTCCAGATAAAGAGCATGCTAAACAAGCACATGAAACATTTATTAAAACAGTCGAATTAGCTTCAATCCTAGGCGTACCAGTTGTTAATACATTTTCAGGCGTACCTGGATCTGACGAAGATTCGAAACATCCAAACTGGCCAGTGACACCTTGGCCAACAGCTTATTCTGAAATACTAGAATGGCAATGGGAGAAAAAACTAATCCCGTATTGGAAAGAAGCGGCTAAATTTGCTAAAGATCACAATGTCAAAATTGGTATCGAGTTACATGCAGGTTTCTCAGTACATACACCATATACATTGTTGAAATTAAGAGAAGCAACAAATGATGCAATAGGTGCTAACTTAGATCCGAGTCATTTATGGTGGCAAGGTATAGATCCAATAGCAGCAATTAAAATACTAGGTAAAGCCGGTGCAATACATCATTTCCATGCAAAAGATACTTATATTGATCAAGAAAATGTCAATATGTATGGATTAACAGACATGCAACCATATAGTTCAGTCCAATCAAGAGCATGGACATTTAGAACAGTCGGTTATGGACATAGCCCACAAGTATGGGGAGATATTATAAGTGCACTAAGAATAAATGGATATGATTATGTCGTAAGTATAGAACATGAAGATCCTATAATGTCAGTAGAAGAAGGCTTCCAAAAAGCAGCACATAACTTACAGACAGTGAATATCAACGAATCACTAGATAATATTTGGTGGGCATAATGAAAAACATGACTTCAGCTTATAAAAATGGGCAGAAGTCATGTTTTTTTAGTTGGATATTTGGTGGTGTATTATGAAGTTGTAAGTGATATGTTATTAAAGTTTTTCTGCTAATTCTACAAAAATGCCTTCGGGTCCTTTTATATAACATAGTTTATATAGGTCTTCGTATTGAATGATTTCTCCAATTATATTTGATGATGTTGATTTCAAGTTCTCGACAACTTGCTCAATATTTTGAATTGCAAATGCGAAATGACTGGCACCGATATTTTTGGGGAAGTATTTAGTTTCATTAGATGTCTCTACTTGGTTATGGAATTTTATAAGCTCTATTGCGGTTTCTCCGTTGTGGACTTTCATCATAGCAATTGTTGCTTCTACTGCATCGACTCCGTATATGTTATTAATCCACTCGCCATTGACATTTTGTTCGCCAATTAATTCTAAACCTAAAGTATTGAAAAAATGTTTAACTTCTTCCAAATCTTCAATGACAATTCCTACATGGTCCATTTTCTCTAATTTCATGTTATACATCTCCAATTTAGATTATGAGTTATTTGTTATTATATAATGAAATTGTTATTTAAACTAATAAATTAAATCATAAAATGAAAACGATTTCAAATAATTGTCTTTCTTCTCTAAAAATAGGTTGAATATTGAAAAATCGGAACTAAACTTTGATATAGTATATTTAAGGGGAGTGAGATTTATGAAAAGAATTTTTTTGATAGCTAGTGCTTTTATAGGTGTCATAGTAGGTGCTGGATTCGCATCTGGCCAAGAAGTTCTACAGTATTTTACGAGTTTTGGGGTTATGGGGATATTTGGAGGTATCATAACAACAGCACTGTTTGCATATGTAGGTATGATGCTAGTTTGGCTCGGAAGTAAAATGAAGACAGATTCACATAAAGAAGTTATACATAAAGTAACTGGTAAATCAGCTTTTGGAAGTATAGTCGGTTGGACTATTGATTTAGTAATTATCTTTACACTGTTTGGTGTAGGTGTCGTAATGTTAGCAGGTGCAGGTTCGAATTTAAGCCAACAATTTGGTTTAGCACCTATTATCGGTACATTAATTATGACGGTTTTAATTCTTTTAGCAGGTATGTTGAAAGTAGAAGGTGTCGTTAAAGTTATCGGAAACATAACACCATTTCTTATTGTCTTTATTGTAATTATATCAGTTTATAGTTTCTTCACAGTAGATACATCGTTTGCTGAGTTAAATAAAATATCTGACTCATACTCTTCTACATTACCAAACTGGTTTATAGCTGGTATTAATTATGCATCATTTAATACTGCAGTAGGTGCATCAATGGCTATTGTTATGGGTGGCGCTGAAAAAGATTCTAAAATCGCAGGTATGGGTGGATTATTAGGTGGACTTGCATTAGGTGTCATGATTATATTAAGTCATTTAGCTATTTTCTCTAAACTAGATACAGTAGGAGATTTAGATATGCCAATGTTAGGTATTGTAAATGAAATTTCTCCTATCTTAGGTGTGTTTATGGCGATTGTGATATTTGGTATGATATTTAATACTGGATTGGGAATGTTTTATGCATTTGCTTCTAGATTTACTTTTGTAGGTACAAATTCATTTAAAATATTTTACATAGTATCAGTCATAGTCGGTTTAGGATTAAGCTTCGTAGGATTTACAGACTTAGTTGCAATATTCTATCCGTTAATTGGTTATTTAGGGTTAGTATTAATCTTAGTACTAATTTATGCACCATTTAAAATGAAATTTGGTAAAAAGGAACTTTAAATATATTTTTCAAGAGTTGAGGCTGGGACAAATTAATTGTCTCAGCCTTAATTGTTAAAATCATTAAATTATTACTGTGTAGTCTACAATTATACGATATACTTCAATAAAGAGTTAATAGACATGAATGGAGGGATAACATGGATAATCAAAGAGATCAATGGTCATCTAAACTAGGTTTTATTATGGCATCTGCTGGTGCTGCAATCGGAATAGGGGCTATATGGAAATTTCCATATGTTGCTGGTCAATTCGGTGGTGGAGCCTTCTTATTATTATTTATTATATTTACACTATTTATTGGATTACCAATGTTAATATCAGAGTTTATAATCGGGCGTTCTACGAGTAAAGAGGCGGTTGCGGCTTATGATTCTTTAGCGCCAAAATCACCTTGGAGAATAACTGGTAGACTTGGCGTAATCGGATGTTTCTTATTATTATCGTTCTACAGTGTTGTAGGTGGTTGGATAACGATTTATACGGCACTAGGTTTAACGGGTAATCTTATTTCAGATGATGCAAACTATGGTAAAGTCTTCGAACAAATTATCGGACAACCTTTCACTGTATTGATTGGTGTATTTGTATTTATTTTAATGAATGTTATCGTATTGAACTTTGGAATTAAAAAAGGTATTGAACGAGCAAATAATATTTTAATGCCATTATTATTTATCTTTTTCATTATTCTTGTTATAAGAGCGGTTACTTTAGAAGGTGCTTCTGAAGGGCTATCTTTCTTCTTTAGTTTTAATTTTGAAGATTTTTCAGCAGAAGGTGTCTTATATGCGCTCGGCCAATCATTCTTCTCATTAGCAGTAGGATTTTCATGCATGGTTACATATAGTTCTTATTTAAGTAAAAAGGAGAGTCTACCAACATCAGCTGCGTCAGTATCAGCGATGAATATTATAGTTTCAATATTAGCAGGTATGGCTATTTTCCCTGTTGTGTATGCATTTTCTTTAGAGCCAGCAGAAGGTCCAGGTTTATTATTTATAGTATTGCCTAATGTATTTAGCCAAATGGCATTTGGATCAATATTTTTAACTTTATTTTTACTATTGTTCTTATTTGCTACTTTGACTTCATCGTTCAGTCAGTTTGAAATTATTATTTCTGCTTTAGAAAAAGAAGGCAAAAGATCTAGAACAAAAATCGTATGGATACTTGGCTTACTTACATTTATTGCTTGTATACCTTCTTCGTTATCATATGGTGTATTAGCAGATGTTTCTATATTTGGAAGATCTATATTCGATGCAACAGATTATTTAGTGAGTAATATATTACTTCCAATTGGATGTTTGCTTATTGCAGTATTCATCTCATTTAGGATGGACCAAGCAATTGTGAAAAAAGAATTTCAAATTGGTAATCAATTATCTCTAAAATGGTTCAAATTATGGAAATTCTTAATGAGATATATTATACCTATCATTATCATTATAGTATTTATATTCTCGCTTTAATTTTGTAATGACATCCATGAAAAGAGGTGCTAGAAATGGAATTTAAACAGTTAAAATATTTTGTGGAGATTGTCAGAAATGGTGGTATGACACAAGCTGCAGAACATTTATTTGTAGCACAATCAACAATAAGTAAAGCAGTTAAAAATCTTGAAAATGAATTTGAAGTCACACTTTTTGACCGTTCACAAAAACATATTAAACTGACGGATACGGGAGAAGTTTTTTATGAAAAAGCCGTAGAATTTTTAACACTATTTGATCACTTAACATTAGAACTTAATGATATTTTTGACGTTCAAAGAGGGCATATAAGATTAGGATTATCACCCATGATAAAAGTTGACCTCATAACAGATAGTCTTGAAAATTTTCATAAAAAATACTCAAACGTCACATATGAAGTTACTGAAGGTGGCGGTAAAGCCGTAGAACACTATATAAATAAAGATGAAGTAGACATTGGGGTGACGACATTGCCAGTAGACTCCTCAAAATATAATAGCGTCGCTTTGTATAAAGAAGAACTATTTTTAGTCGTAAACAAATTACATAAACTCGCACAGAGATCACAAGTTTCAATTAGTGAACTGAGAGAAGAAGAATTTGTATTATTTCATGACGATTATTACTTAAGAGATATGATTATAGAAAATTGTCGTAAAGAAGGATTTTATCCAAAAACCGTAGCCAAAATATCCCAGCTAACATTTATAAGCAATATGATAGAAAGAGGACTCGGGCTATCAATAGTACCTCGAAGTATAGCAGAACAAATGAGTGAAGATGTCAGAATGATTGAGCTGAAAGGTGAGAAAATATATTGGCACTTAGGCCTCATCTGGAAAAAAGGCGCTTACGTCAATCAAGTTACAAAAGAATGGATAGTATTTTTAAAAGACTCCCTAGATAGGAAATAAGCATAAGGGACAAAATTCCGAGAAATGTCCGTAAGCAGTGCTGTCGCTAAGGAGCACAATTCGGAATTCTGCCAGTAAGATCAACATAAGAATGACAATCAAAATTTAAGAGAACCCCCGAAGTTAGACTTTTGCCTAACTTCGGGGGTTTTTATATCAAATCAGTTTGTTCATCACAATAATAGGCTCTGTTTTAGACTAACTATTCCAAATCGGAATGTGTGTAATCGATAATATGTATTTTATTAATAGTTCGTATGGTCATATAATGATGTCTATAACGATTTATTAAAAGGGTTGTGTTTATATGGTGAAACTATTTATAAAGATATTATTTCAAGTGTCTTTGATATATATAATTACGCAAGTTGGGAAATGGCTACAAGAGATACTGCATATACCGATTGCAGGTAGCATTGTTGGTCTTGGGTTTCTGTTTTTCTTACTATTAACGGGTATTTTACCTGAGCATTGGATTGAGGTTGGAGCTAATAAATTAATCAATGTTATGATTCTATTTTTTGTACCTTCAATTGTAGGTGTAATGGATATCGCTGATCAAATTGGACTGAGTTACATTATTATGGTCGTTTTATTGATTGTAAGTACGAGTTTAGTTGCATTGTCATCAGGTTATGTTTGTGAAAAAATTTTAAAGTTAAATAAAAAAGATAAGGAGAAAACAGCATGATTATAAAAACAATTACGATGATATTTTTAACACTAGCATGTTTTATAATCGCTAAGAAATTACAACTGAAGTATAAACATCCTCTTCTTAACCCAGCGCTCATTTCTTCTATCATGATTGTGAGTGTATTACTTATTCTAGGATTCAACTATAAGGACTATATGGTGGGTGGCTCTTGGATACATCAATTTTTAGATTGTTCTGTTGTGAGTTTAGCGTATCCTTTATATAAATATAGAAAATTAATTGTCGCAAACTTTAAGATTATTATAACGAGTGTATTAACAGGTATTATGGTTAATTTTATTGTTATTTATAGTGTGCTTTATGTAATGGGTTATCCTAGTTCGACTATTGTTACGATATTGCCTAGATCTATGACAGCAGCTGTTGGGATAGAGGTTTCTCATCAAATGGGTGGAACGGATACACTAACTGTCATGTTTATCATTGCGACTGGATTGATTGGCAGTATATTAGGTAATTTCTATATAAGTAAAGCTAGATTTAAAAGTGATTTAGCGAAAGGCTTAACTTATGGAAATGCTTCACATGCATTTGGAACAGCAAAAGCATTAGAGGCTAATATTGAAGCTGGAGCATTTAGTACAATAGGTATGATATTGACTGCAGTCTTAAGTGCAATTATGTTACCGGTCATGTACTTAATTACGACATATATTTAGAATGTGAAGTCATGGTGTGAAATTTCCATGACTTCTTTTTTTATTAACAAAACGACGTAATGAAAAATATTTTTATATAAATTTTTATTCATAAATTACGTATAAATATACTAAATGAAAGTAAAAAAGATTTGTTTAGTTTGTTAAATTATAACTTAACACAACTGTTATAGCAATATTTCTTATCGCTAAAAATGCTTCGTTATATATATTTATTCATAAATAATCGTAATTACCTTTGTATGTAATTTGCATTTTTATTAAAAGTTCTATAGTGTCTTCAATGTGATTTAAATCATCGTGTTCATTAAAAGTGATTATATTGACGATGTACATTAATCGACAACGAGGAGTGTTCAGAAGTGAAGAAACATAAAGTAATGGACTGGTGGACATTTTACGGGACTGTAGCTGTATTGCTTATCGCAGTTATACCAATGATGGTTTTCCCGAAAGCTAGTCAAGAAGTGATAACAAGTATTAATGATATGATATCCAATACATTAGGTCCTTGGTATTTAACACTTGGTCTAATTGTTTTTGCGTTTGTATTATACATAGCGTTTGGTAAATATGGGAATGTAACTTTAGGTAAAGCAAGTGACAAACCTGAGTTCAATAATTTTAGTTGGATTTCTATGCTATTTTGCGCAGGTATAGGTTCAGATATACTTTACTGGGGTGTAATTGAATGGGCATATTACTATCAAGTACCGCCATATGGTGCAAGTGGTATGACTGACGAAGCACTCCAATATGCAACGATGTATGGCATGTTCCACTGGGGTCCAATTGCTTGGGCTATATATGTGTTACCAGCATTGCCTATTGGTTATTTAGTATTTGTTAAGAAAAAACCAATTTATAAAATTAGTCAGGCGTGTAGACCAATATTAAAGGGACAAACAGACAAATTACCAGGTAAAATTGTCGATATTTTATTTATTTTTGGTTTGCTCGGTGGTGCAGCTACATCTTTAGCACTTGGTGTACCATTAATTTCAGCAGGTATAGAAAGGTTAACCGGACTAGATGGTGAAAATATGGTCATGAGAAGTGTAATCTTACTGATCATCACAGTTATATTTGCATTTAGTTCGTATACTGGCCTTAAAAAAGGCATACAAAAATTAAGTGATATTAATGTTTGGTTAACTTTCTTAATTTTAGGTATTGTACTTATTGTTGGTCCTACAGTATTTATAATGGAAACGACTGTTTCAGGATTTGGTAATATGCTTAAAAACTTCTTCCAAATGGCTACTTGGTTAGAACCGTTTGGTGGAATTGGGAAAAGAGAAGAGACGAACTTCCCACAAGATTGGACGATATTCTATTGGTCATGGTGGTTAGTATATGCACCATTTATAGGTCTGTTTATTGCAAGGATTTCTAAAGGACGTACTTTGAAAGAAGTTGTCTTAGGGACAATTATATATGGAACATTAGGTTGTGTATTGTTCTTCGGTATTTTTGGGAACTATGCAGTATTTCTACAAATTTCTGGCCAGTTTGATGTCATTCAATTCTTGAATCAGCATAGTGCAGAAGCCACTATTATAGAAGTAATGCATCAATTACCGTTTCCAAAAGCGATGATTGTTTTATTCTTAATATCAGCATTCTTATATTTAGCTACTACATTTGATTCAGGCTCTTATATATTAGCAGCAGCAACTCAAAAGAAAGTGATAGATGAACCATTAAAAGCAAATCGTTTATTCTGGGCTTTCGCTTTATGTTTATTACCATTCTCCCTAATGTTGGTAGGTGGAGAACGAGCATTGGATGTATTGAAGACAGCTTCAATTTTAGCCAGTGTTCCCTTAACCATAATATTTGTTATGATGATGATTTCATTTATACGAACATTAAATGGTGATCGGATTAAATTAGAGGAACGTGCAGATAAACTAAAAGCAGTAGAAAGACGTTCATTAAGGATTGTTCAAGTAAGTGAGAAAAAAGAAGACGATAATTTATAGATTGAAAAAAATTCGTAATTCAGATGAATTACGAACTTTTTTTATTTGTAAAATTAACTGAAAATTAAAAAAGAAATGTTGACATCATATTTTGTATCGGGTATGCTAATGAGCATAATTTATTATTTCATAGTAATCCTATCTGCTTAAAATATTTTATCGTTTTTTAGGTGGTTTTTAGATAGAAAAGCTTTAGAAATAAACATAAGGAGGACGTTGTATATCATGACAGAAGTGTTGACTTATGAACGTTTTGACACAGATCCTTTTAAAGACATTAATATTGATGATGAAACTAAAGGTGCTTATCAAATCATAAAATGGGCCTATGAACATTATGGAGATTCTATAGTATATTCATGTAGTTTTGGTGCAGAAGGTATGATTTTGATAGATTTAATTTCAAAAGTTAAAAAAGATGCGAAAATCGTATTTTTAGATACGGATTTACATTTTCAAGAAACATATGACTTAATTGATCGGGTTAAAGAAAGATATCCTTCGTTGAATATCGAATTAAAAAAACCAGATCTAACATTAGAACAGCAAGCTGATCAATATGAACCAGCTTTGTGGACTAGTGATCCAAATCAATGTTGTTATATAAGAAAAATTAAACCTTTAGAAGAAGTACTTTCTGGTGCGACAGCTTGGGTTTCAGGATTGAGAAGAGAACAATCACCTAGTAGACAAAACACTGACTTTATTAATAAAGATGAAAGATTTAAATCTATTAAAGTTTGTCCTTTAATTTATTGGACATGGGATGATGTTTGGGCGTATATGGAACGCCATGATTTAACTTATAACGAATTGCATGATTTCAATTATCCAAGTATCGGATGTATACCTTGTACATCACAAGTTTCGTCTTCAGGGGATTCACGTGAAGGAAGATGGAATAATTTTAATAAAACTGAATGTGGTTTGCATACAGCAAATAGTAAGCCTAAATAAAGTATCTCATTAAAAGATTTTTTATAGTCTTTTTTTAAGTATAAAACATACTATTCCTATATGAATAGTAAAAATGAAAATAAAAATTGGACAGGATGAGGTGACATTTTTGGAATTAACAGTAACAAATAGCCCATTTAATCAAGAACAGTCAGAAAAGCTAAATCAAGTACTTTCAACACTTACTAAGGAGCAAAAGATTTGGTTTAGTGGTTACTTATCAGCGGCAGCTGCCCAAAGTAATGAACCAAGTGCATCAATAGTTGAAACAGCAGCACCAGTTAGTAATGAACCAAAACCAAAAACACGAGAAATCACAATATTGTTTGGTTCTGAAACAGGAAATGCTCAAGGATTAGCAGAAACATTAGAAAGTAAATTAAAAGAAAAAGATTTCAAAGTTAATCTTGCATGTATGGAAGATTTTAAACCGAAAGATTTAAAGAAAGTCGAAGATTTATTTATTATTACTGCAACTCATGGTGAAGGTGATCCACCAGATAATGCGATCACTTTCCATGAGTTTATACATAGTCGTAAGGCGCCTAAGTTAAATGACTTAAGGTATTCTGTCTTAGCTTTAGGAGATGAGTCTTATGAATTCTTCTGTCAAACTGGTAAAGATTTTGATAATAGACTAGAAGAACTTGGTGCAGAGAGATTACATTCAAGAGTCGATTGTGACTTAGACTTTGATGAACCAGCAGAAAAATGGATGGAAGGTATCTTAAATTCTATAGGTCATGTATCAGGTCATGAATCAACTGAACCAGTTAAAGTTGACCCTGAAGATATATCTGCTACTCAAACGTATTCAAGATCTAATCCATATGAAGCTGAAATACTTGAGAACATCAATTTAAATGGTAGAGGTTCAAATAAGGAAGTGAGACATATCGAACTATCTTTAGAAGGTTTCACCGACTCCTTTGAACCAGGAGATTGCATTGGTATATTCCCTAAAAATGACCCTGAAGTAGTATCAGACTTAATTGAAACACTCGTTTGGAATCCAGATGAGAGTGTTCCTATAAATGATGCGGGTGATACATTAACGCTCCGTGATGCACTGACAAATCATTTTGAAATCACGAAACTTACAAAACCAATTGTTACAAAAGCAGCTAATATTTTTGGGAACGACGTGTTATCTGAAAAAGTAAAAAAAGACCGTTGGATATACGGTTATGTTGAAGGTCGCGATTTAATCGATTTAATTAATGACTTTCCACCAGAAGACTTACAACCAGATGCACTACATCAGATTTTACGAAAATTACCTGCTAGAGAATATTCAATTGCTAGTAGTTATCAAGCTACACCAGAAGAAGTACATCTTACAATTGGTGCCGTTCGATATCATGCAAATGAACGAGATAGAAACGGTGTTTGCTCAGTACAATTCGCTGAACGATTAGAACCTGGCGATACTGTACCAATTTATTTGAAAAAGAATCCAAACTTCAAGTTTCCTAAAACGAATGAAACACCTGTTATCATGATTGGTCCTGGTACAGGCGTAGCACCATTTAGATCTTATATTCAAGAAAAAGAAGAATTAGAACTTAATAATAAAGCATGGTTATTCTTTGGAGAACAACATTTTACAACAGACTTTTTATATCAAACAGAATGGCAAGGTTGGTTAAAAGATGGCGTGCTTGATAAATTGAGCGTGGCATTCTCTAGAGATTCTGAAGAGAAAGTGTATGTACAACATCGAATTGAAGAAAATAGTAAAGAATTTTATCAATGGATTCAAGAAGGCGCTGCTTTATATGTTTGTGGAGATGAAAAGTGCATGGCCAAAGATGTACATCAATCCATTTTGAATGTGATTCAAAAAGAAGGACATTATAACGAAGAAGAAGCAGAAGACTTTTTAACTCAAATGAAAAAAGACAGAAGATATCAAAGAGATATTTATTAAGAGGGGGGCATTATTGTGAGCACTCAAACTAATTTATCCGAAAAATTAGATGAAATGGAACACATTAAAAATAGAAGTAATTATTTAAGAGGAACAATTAAAGAAGGTTTATCTGATGAAATAACAGGAGCAATAGCAGAAGACGATACAAAATTGCTGAAATTCCACGGAAGTTATATGCAAGATGATAGAGATATCCGTGACGAGCGTCGTAAACAAAAGCTAGAACCTGCTTATAGTTTCATGATTAGAGTTAGAGTTCCAGGTGGTACAGCAACAGCTGATCAATGGCTTGCAATGGATGATATTTCTACAGAATATGCAAATGACACAATCAAATTAACAACGAGACAAGCATTTCAATTTCACGGAATTTTAAAAAGAAATTTAAAAAGCTCTATGCAAAGTATTCATCACGCAGTTATGGATTCTTTAGCTGCATGTGGTGACGTAAACAGAAATGTTATGTGTAACCCAAATCCATATCAATCAGGTGTACATAAAGAAGTGGATAAACTTGCAACAGATATTAGTGATCATTTATCACCACAAACCGGAGCGTATCATGAAATTTGGTTAGATGATGAGAAAATAGTTGATACTAAAGAAGAAGTAGAACCGATGTATGGTAAGACTTATTTGCCTAGAAAATTTAAAATCGGTATCGCTGTTCCACCTTCAAATGATATAGATGTTTATTCACAAGATATTGGACTCATTTCAATAATTGAAGATGACCAATTAGTTGGATTTAATGTCACTGTTGGCGGTGGAATGGGTATGAAACACGGTAATACGAAGACATACCCTCAAGTAGGTAGATTGCTTGGTTACTTCCCTAAAGAAGAAGCGATAGATGTTTGTGAGAAACTATTAACAATACAAAGAGACCACGGTAATAGAGAAGATAGAACAAATGCACGATTTAAATATACAGTTGACCGACTAGGTGTAGATTGGATTCGTGAAGAATTAAATACAAGATTAGGTTGGGAAATTGAAGAACCAAGACCATTCGATTTTAAACATAATGGAGATCGTTACGGGTGGACTGAAGGTAGTGGCAAATGGCATTTTACATTATTTATTCAAAATGGCCGTGTGAAAGATACACAAGACTACAAGTTAAAAACAGCTTTAAGAGAAATTGCTGAAATCCATACAGGAGATTTCCGTTTAACTCCGAACCAAAACTTAATTATTGCTAATGTAGCCAAAAGTAAAAAGGCTCAAATTCAAAAAATTATAGATAAATATGGTATTACAGATGGAGAAAATTATACAGGGCTTAGAAGAAATTCAATGGCATGTGTAGCCTTTCCAACTTGTGGTTTAGCAATGGCTGAATCAGAACGTTATTTACCTACACTTATTAATAAAATTGAAGGTCTTTTAGATGAAGCGGGTTTAAATGAAGAAGAAATTACAATTCGTATGACAGGTTGTCCTAACGGTTGTGCAAGACCAGCTCTAGCTGAAATTGCATTTATCGGTAAAGCACCAGGTAAATACAACATGTATCTTGGTGGTGGATTCTCTGGAGACCGTCTAAATAAACTATATAAAGAAAATATAGGTGAAGATGAAATTTTAGAAAGTTTAAGACCAATTATTATTCAATATGGTAAAGAAAAAAATGATGGTGAACACTTTGGAGACTTTGTTATCCGTAAAGGCATTATAAAAGAAGTGCACTCAGGACAAGACTTTCATAGTTAAACAGAAAAGGGGTGGAAGCATGGGCAAAGTATTCTTAGTTGGTGCTGGACCAGGTGATCCAGATCTAATAACAGTTAAAGGTATTAAAGCAATTAAACAGTCCAATGTCATTCTATATGATCGACTTGTTAATAAAGCGTTACTTGAATATGCAACTGAAGATACAAAAATGATTTATTGTGGAAAAAGCCCTAAAAATCACTCATTAACGCAAGACGAAATCAATGAATTACTTGTGAAGTTATCTTTAGAAGGTCATACCGTAACACGATTAAAAGGTGGAGATCCATTTATATTTGGTCGTGGCGGTGAAGAAGCGGAAACATTAAAAAATTATGATATTCAATTTGAAGTAGTTCCTGGTATTACAGCTGGTGTTGCAGCACCAGCTTATGCCGGAATCCCTGTTACACATAGAGATTACAGCTCGTCGGTTGCTTTTATAACAGGCGTGATGAAGGATTCTATAGATGAAGACGAATATTGGAAACATTTAGCTTTAGGACCAGAAACACTTTGTATTTATATGGGCGTCAAAAAGCTACCAGAAATTAAAAGATTGTTAGTTAAACATGGTAGAAGTTCTGATACACCTGTTGCATTAATACATTGTGGCACATCAAATCATCAATTAACTGTAACTGGTACTTTGGATGATATTGTCACTAAATCAAAACATGTTAAAAATCCTGCAATGATTGTCATTGGAGAAGTCGTCAAACTAAGAGAAAAAATGAGTTGGTTTGAAGAAGTAGCGAACGAACAACAGGTTCCACAACTCATTTATTAATACTGGAGGGATACAATGATAGGCGTATTATATGTCAGTCATGGTAGCAGAATTAAAGAAGCAACAGAAGAAGCTATTACTTTTATAGACTCAGTTAAAAAGAAAATAGATATTCCTCTACAGGAGATTTGCTTCTTAGAGTTAGCACAACCAGATATTCAACAAGGTGTAAAAAAATTAATAGACAATGGTGCTACTGAAATTTCTGTTATACCCGTATTATTGCTCAGTGCAGGTCATTACTTTAAAGATATACCGAATGAAATTGATGAAATAAAGAAAAAACATCCTGAAGTTACATTTACTTATGGAAAGCCTTTAGGTGTTCAACCAAGATTATCAGCTATTCTGAATGAACGCATTCAAGAAACGAATATTTCAATCAAAAAAGACGCAAAACTACTTGTTGTAGGGAGAGGAAGTTATAACCCTCAAACTAAAATAGATATAACGGCTATTGGCAAAGCATTATATGAAACGACAGAATTTGAAAATGTAGAAGTTTGTTACTTAGCTGCGTGTGAGCCATCATTTGAAGATGCGTTACAAGTAGCATTACAAGCTGAACATTCACAAATATTCATAGCACCATATCTTTGGTTCACAGGCGTGTTAGAGCGTCACATAGAGAAAACAGCTAAAGAACATAATATGAACAGTGACATTATCGTTTGTAAACACTTAGGTCATCATCCTTCTATACAAGAAGCATTGAAAGACCGTGTTTTTGAAACGCTTACTACTGAAAAAGTTTGAATATATGAATAAAGGGTGATTTCTATTGGCATATGTTCCACTCAATATTGATTTTACAGATAAGCAAGTCAAAGTTATCGGCGGTGGAAAAATAGCAGAACGAAGAGTGAAAGCCATACTTGAAAGCGATGCTGTGATTCACGTTATTAGCCCAGAACTCACAGAAGACTTATTTCAACTTTATCTTGATGAAAAAATAATATGGAAGAAAAAGATATTCGAATCATCAGATCTGGAAGATGCCGACTTTATTATATCTGCTACAAATCAACAAGAGGTAAACGATGTTATTAAAAAGTCAGCCCCGAAACATAGTCTTATAAATATGGTCAGTGATGCACAAGTCGGAAATGTTATATTTCCTGGGACATTAAAACGAGGGAAATTACAAATAAGCGTGACATCAACTGGTGCGAGTCCAAAGTTAGTAAGTAATATTTTGGATGATTTAGAGAAGCAATATCCTGTTGATTATGAAGAATACGTAGAATTTTTATTTGAAAGTCGCATAATTATTAAATCATTAAACCTAGAAAAAACAGAAAAAAACCAATTGTTAGAATCTATATTATCTGATCAATATTTTGATAAAGATGAACAAAACAAATTAATAAATTGGTTAAGACGACAACCTAAAAAGAGAACAAGAGAGGAGTAGTATATGCGAAAACTAACAATATTTGCGATTGTAGGATTTTTAGCTCAATTAATTGATGGTTCTCTCGGGATGGGATTTGGTGCAACTTCTTCTTCATTATTATTAACATTTGGTGTTGCTCCAGCAATCGCATCAGCAACGATTCATTTTTCTGAAGTTGCAACAACAGCAGCATCTGGTATTTCTCATTTGAAATTTAAAAATGTAGATAAAAGCATTATTTTAAAGCTGGCGTTACCTGGTGCCATCACAGGTTTTATTGGTGCAGGTGTACTCAGCAATCTACATAGTGATTTTATAAAACCTTTTATAGCAATATTTTTATTATCTATGGGAGTCTACATTATTTATCAGTTTGTTTTTAAAAAACAACAAAATAATAAACTGAATGGTGGAAAGTTATCAGGATTTATACTTGTTCCTCAAGGTGCTGTAGCAGGATTTTTAGATGCAATTGGTGGAGGAGGCTGGGGACCAGTCAATACACCATTACTGTTATCTAGAAATCAAATAGAACCGAGATATGTTATAGGTACAGTTTCAGCGAGTGAATTTTTTGTAACAATTTCTACATCATTAGGATTTATCATTTTCCTTGGATGGAGTCAAATTAGCATATTATTAGTTGTGGCATTAGCATTTGGTGGCGTAGTTGCAGCACCATTTTCAGCTTGGTTAGTAAAGACTTTGCCAGTATATGTTCTAGCAGTACTTGTAGGCGGACTTATTATTTTTACAAATAGCAGTGTGTTATTAGGCAGTTTTGTAAGTAATGAAACAACAGTCTATATAGTTAAGATAGGAATTGTCGTTGCATGGTTAGGTCTCGTATTATTTACGCTTTACCAACATAATAAATTTCCTTTCAACATTCAAAATCAAAAATCAAAAGAAGTAGATCAAATAAATTAATAGGAGTGAATCAGAATGGTATCAGCAACTCAACAAATTAGCGAAACAATTAAGCCTCATGGTGGTGAATTGATCAACCGTCAAGTTACAGGTGAAGAAAGAGAACAATTAATTGAAGCAGCAGAGTCATTCTCTAAGTTAACTTTAAATCCTTGGAGTTTATCAGATTTAGAACTAATTGCAATAGGTGGCTTCAGTCCATTAACAGGCTTTTTAGGTGAAAAAGATTACGTAAGTGTAGTGGAAAATGTACGTCTAGAAAATGGACTAGTTTGGAGCATTCCGATTACATTGCCTGTAACAGAAGAAGAAGCAAATAACTTTGAAATAGGTTCTAACATCGCGTTATATGGTGAAGATAATCATCTTTATGGTGTGTTAAAGCTTGAAGAGAAATATACGTACGATAAAGAAAAAGAAGCTCAAAATGTATATGGCACAACAGATGTAGATCATCCAGGTGTTAAGCTTGTATATGAAAAAGGGAATGTATATCTTGGAGGACCTATTCAATTAGTAGATCGTCCTAAACACGATGAATTTAGTGATTTCCATTTAGACCCAAGTGAAACAAGAGCATTATTTAAAGATTTAGGATGGAAAACAGTTGTTGGATTCCAAACAAGAAACCCTGTTCATCGTGCACATGAATATATTCAAAAAATAGCACTTGAATCAGTAGACGGATTATTATTAAATCCACTCGTTGGTGAAACAAAATCTGACGATATTTCAGCAGAAATTAGAATGGAAAGTTATCAAGTCATTTTGAAACATTATTACCCTGAAGAAAGAACAAGACTTGTTATATATCCAGCAGCTATGAGATATGCGGGACCACGTGAAGCAATTTTGCATGCATTAGTACGTAAAAACTATGGCTGTACACACTTTATTGTCGGTCGTGATCACGCTGGAGTAGGCGATTATTATGGAACTTATGATGCACAAGAATTAATCTCACAATATGAAGATGAAATTGGCATTCAAATCTTTAAGTTTGAACATGCATTTTTCTGTACTGTTTGTGACAATATGACAACAGCTAAAACTTGTCCACATGATAAATCAAATCATGTCCACTTAAGCGGAACAAAAGTAAGAGAGAAATTGCGTAATGGAGAACAATTACCGAAAGAATTTTCAAGACCAGAAGTAGCAGATGTATTAATTAAAGGCTTGAAACAAAACTAATTTCTTGAGGAGTGAAACAATGAGCGCGTCAACAAATATTACATGGCATGATTCAGAAGTAACAAAAGAACAACGACAAGAAAGAAATGGTCATAAAAGTGTCGTTATTTGGTTTACAGGTTTATCAGGATCAGGTAAATCAACAATTTCAGTAGCATTAGAAAAAGCATTGTTTGAACAAAAAATAACATCATATCGTTTAGATGGAGATAATATACGTCACGGATTAAATCAAAATCTTGGATTCAGTCCAGAAGATAGAAAAGAAAATATTCGTCGTATAGGAGAAGTAGGTAAACTTATGGTAGATGCGGGTGTTGTAACAATGACAGCATTCATCTCACCATATAAAGAAGATCGAGACATCGTAAGAAACATTCTAGAAGACGGAGAGTTTATTGAAGTGTTCACAAAATGTAGCTTAGATGAATGTGAGTCAAGAGACCCTAAAGGTTTATATAAAAAAGCAAGAAGTGGTGAAATTAAAGAATTTACAGGCATTAATGCACCATATGAAGAACCATCTAATCCGGAAATTGTAATCGATACAGAACACGAAAGTATTGAAGAGTCAGTAAATAAAATCGTGTCATACTTAAAAGAAAATCAATATTTATAATAGGTAATATAAAAAGCAGAGAAAATTCTTAGTATTTAAGAATTTTCTCTGCTTTTTTAGTTGAGTATAGATTTCAGATGAATCGCACGATAACTCAGAAGTCTTCGTGCGATTCGCCCGGATTACCCCAGATTATTCCAGATTTAAACAGTATCAAATTTCACTTTGGAAATAACTTCAATACTTTATTTATCTTCACGTTCTGGTATAGGGAAATATTTGTATATTTCTCCTGTTTTAATAGCGCTACTAATATTCGATAACCATTCGTAATAAACTTTGTAGTCTTCTAATTGTTTATATATGATAGTTGCTTCTTCTTTAGTATCTTCATCAACACCATCAGCTTCAATAACTTTTTTTAGTAATACTTCTGCATCTTTAACTGAATCCATATTAATAGATATTTCTCGATCCCATTTTCTTGAGAAGAAGTTATTAAAGAAAATAAAGAAGTCTTTCTCAGCTATAAAGTGTTGTTTTCTGCTACCTCTTGTAAATTGTTGTTTGACGATATCAAACTCCTGTAGTTTCTTAACACCAGCGCTCATACTCGGTTTACTCATTTGGAGTTGTTCGCGCATTTCATCAAGTGTCATACTACCTTCAAATACCATCGTGCCATATAAATTACCAACACTACGGTTAATACCATATAAATCCATCGTTTCTCCAATTCCATTTATAACGATGTCTTTAGCTTGGTCTAATTGTTTTTTGTAGTTATCTGAACGTACCACTACATACACCTCCAATAATTACTTTAATTGTACCATGAATTCTTTTAAATTGTAGTTGCTTTTCCCTTACTTGTCTATTTGTAATACCTGTATAAAGTTATGATTTTAATTTGATATTGAAGATTTGACGCCTTTTATATTTATATGCTAACATAAGTTTGTAAAGTTCGTTAAATAAAAATTTAACAAAGTTAACGGAGGTAATTTAAATGGAATATATAGATCGTTTATCAAGACGTCAATTTATTAATGGTGACTGGGTCGAAGCTTCAAACAAAGCGACTCGTGACATCGTTAATCCATATAATCAAGAAGTAGTGATTTCAGTCTCAGAAGGTACTAAAGAAGACGCTGAGCAAGCTGTATTGGCTGCAAGAAAGTCATTTGAATCAGGAGAATGGTCACACGAGACGAGCGAGAATAGAAGTCAAAAAGTTAGAGAAATAGCAGATTTAATAAAAGAACATAAAGAAGAGCTCGCGACTCTTGAAACGTTAGACACTGGTAAGACATTAGAAGAATCATTTGCAGATATGGATGATATTCATAATGTGTTTATGTATTTTGCTGGGTTAGCAGGAAATGATGGTGGAGAAATTATTGAATCACCTATTCCTAATTCAGAAAGTAAAATAGTTAAAGAACCTGTTGGTGTTGTAACTCAAATTACACCTTGGAATTATCCATTACTTCAAGCTTCATGGAAAATTGCTCCAGCTCTTGTAACGGGTTGTTCATTAGTTATGAAGCCAAGTGAAATTACACCGTTAACAACAATTCGTATATTTGAATTAATGGAACAAGTTGGTTTTCCAAATGGCGTGATTAACCTCGTACTTGGTAAAGGTTCAGAAGTTGGTGACGTATTATCATCTCATAAAGAAGTTGACCTTGTTTCATTTACTGGTGGTATTGAAACTGGTAAACACATTATGAAACGCGCAGCAGACAATGTAACGAACATTGCGCTTGAATTAGGTGGCAAAAATCCAAACATTATCTTTGATGATGCAGATTTAGAGTTAGCTGTTGATCAAGCATTAAACGGTGGATATTTCCACGCTGGTCAAGTTTGTTCAGCTGGTTCACGCATAATCGTACACAATGATATTAAAGCGCAATTTGAAGAAGCGTTAGTTGATAGAGTAAACAAAATTAAAATTGGTAATGGTTTTGATAAAGAAACTGAAATGGGTCCTCTAATTTCAGCAGAACATAGAGGAAAAGTTGAAAAATATATAGAAGTTGCTAAAGAAGAAGGGACAACAATTGCCGCTGGTGGTAAACGTCCAGAAAGAGCCGACTTACAAGATGGTTTCTTCTTTGAACCTACTGTTATTACAAACTGTGATACTTCAATGAGAATTGTTCAAGAAGAAGTGTTTGGTCCAGTTGTAACAATTGAAGGATTCTCTTCAGAACAAGAAGCAATCGAACTAGCTAATGATTCAATTTATGGATTAGCTGGAGGCGTATTTACTCAAGATATAGGCAAAGCAAATAGAATCGCTAACAAATTGAAAATGGGTACGGTTTGGATTAATGATTTCCATCCTTATTTTGCACAAGCACCATGGGGTGGATATAAACAATCTGGTATCGGTAGAGAGTTAGGTAAAGAAGGATTAGAAGAATATATTATTTCTAAACACATTTATACAAATATACAACCTGAACCAGTGAATTGGTTTAGCAAATAAAAACAACAAGGATTATTGAAAATATAGGAGGATATTAAAGCATGGAGAAGTCTTATGATTATATAATTATCGGTGGCGGAAGTGCCGGTTCAGTATTAGGAAGTCGTTTAAGTGAAGATAAAGATAAAACAGTATTAGTATTAGAAGCTGGTAGAAGTGACTATGCTTGGGATTTGTTAATTCAAATGCCAGCAGCTCTTATGTATCCATCAGGTAATCGTTTCTATGACTGGAAATATGAAACAGATGGAGAACCTCATATGGGCGGTCGAAAAGTTGCACATACAAGAGGTAAAGTATTAGGTGGATCTAGTTCAATCAACGGAATGATTTATCAACGTGGTAACCCTATGGACTATGAAGGATGGGGAGAACCAGAAGGCATGGAAAGTTGGAAATTCGCTAATTGTTTACCATACTTCAAAAGATTAGAAAAAGCATATGGTGCAGATAAATCAGATCAATACCGTGGGCATAATGGTCCAATTAAATTAAGAAGAGGCCCAGCAACAAATCCATTGTTCCAAGCATTTTTTGAAGCGGGTGTAGAAGCAGGATTTAATAAAACACCTGATGTGAATGGATTTAGACAAGAAGGATTTGGACCATTTGATAGTCAAATTCATAACGGTAGAAGAATTTCAGCTTCACTTGCTTATTTAAGACCAGCTATGAAACGTAAAAATTTAACAGTACAAACAAGAGCTTTTGTAACAGAAATTAATTACGAAGGTAGAAGAGCGACAGGCGTTACGTTTAAGAAAAATGGTAAGAAACATACTGTAGGAGCTGGAGAAGTTATTTTATCAGGTGGCGCATTCAATACACCACAACTACTACAACTTTCTGGTATCGGTGATTCAGAACATTTAAACTCACTAGGCATCGAAACGCGCGTACATTTACCAGGTGTAGGTGAAAACTTTGAAGACCATTTAGAAGTTTATGTTCAACATGCATCTTCTGTACCAGTTTCACAACAACCAAGTTTAAATAAATTTAAAATGCCTTTCATTGGTTTACAATGGATATTTGGACGTAAAGGACCAGCAGCAAGTAACCACTTTGAAGGTGGAGGATTTGTGAGATCAAACAACGAAGTAGATTATCCAAACTTAATGTTCCATTTCTTACCTCTTGCAGTACGTTATGACGGACAAAAAGCAGATACAAAACATGGTTTCCAAGTACATATTGGACCTATGTATTCTAACTCAAGAGGCAGTCTGAAGATTAAATCTAAAGACCCATTCGTAAAACCAAAATTCGTATTTAACTATTTATCAACAAAAGAAGACGAGCAAGAATGGATAGAAGCAATTAAAGTAGCAAGAAACATTCTAGCTCAACCGGCATTAGCACGATTTAATGACGGAGAAATATCACCAGGACCATCAGTACAAACAGACGAAGAAATTTTAGAATGGGTTAAGAAAGATGCAGAAACAGCATTACACCCATCATGTAGTGCTAAAATGGGACCAGCATCAGACCCAATGGCTGTTGTAGACCCATTAACAATGAAAGTACACGGTATGGAAAATCTACGAGTAGTAGACGCATCAGCAATGCCACGTACAACAAATGGTAATATCCACGCACCAGTATTGATGCTAGCAGAAAAAGCAGCAGATATTATAAGAGGTAAAAAACCATTAGAACCAGAAGAAATAGATTACTACAAACACGGCGTGCACGATAAAGACGCAGGTATAATGAAGTAGAATGAAATGATGGTTGGCTAAGACGTAATTGTCCTAGAAATTTAATAAGAGCAGAAATTCATTATTAAAATTGAATTTCTGCTCTTATTTTTTATGAAAATCATTTAAGTCCCCGGCTCTTTTCATTGAATGGTGTTAATTTTGAGTATGTCTTAGATTAATGATGGAGTTAATCAACAACTTGACCGAACTCATAGATTAACTTCCGACTTAATCTATGACTTAGCTTATAATTGTTATTTATTTAAATGTCTATATAATGTCGCTCTACTAATGTTTGTCGCCTCTTTAATTTCTTCTAAAGTATACTTCTTAGAGTGATACATATCGATTGCGTTTTTTAAATTAATATCATTTCGCTTTGGTCTTCCTATAGTCTTACCTTCTGTTTTGGCTTTTGCGATACCTGACTTAGTTCTAAATTTAATCATATCGCTTTGAAACTGGTTTAGTAGATTTAAAAATTTATTAAAATTCATATGCTTATTTTGGCTAATCGTTACTTCAGCATTAATAATATAAATTTCTACATTCATTTCCTGGGCAATCGCAATTAATCCTTCTAATTGGTATGAGGTATCTGCAAGAATACACAAATCAGTTATGTATAATACATCCCCACTTTGTAATTTACTATAAAATAAAGTATTTAATTCTTTTCTTATTTCAGTTTGAGCATGAGATTCTTCAATAATTGTTAAAGAAAATTTGCTTAACTTTGAATGCTGTTCAGCAATCGTATCATGTAATTCAATGGGTCTAATATAACCGTAATTCATAAATTTCACCTCAATAGTTTCATAAATGTATACATATGAAACTTTTTTGTTTATAATAACTCTATTGAAAAAAATAGGAGTATGTATGATGTTAAAAACTTATATAGAAGAATGGTTTTCTAATCCAGGGAAAAATTTACTAGCAGGTATCGTTGTAGCACTAGCGCTTATACCTGAAGCCATTGCATTTTCTATAATTGCAGGTGTAGATCCAATGGTAGGATTGTATGCTGCTTTTATTATTGCTACGATAACTTCAATTGTAGGTGGTAGACCTGCTATGATATCTGGAGCTGCAGGAGCTGTTGCGCTTATTGTAACACCTTTAGTAAAAGAATATGGCGTCGATTATTTATTTGCAGCAACTATACTCATGGGTATTATACAGTTAATATTAGGTATTCTCAAAATTGGTAGACTCATGAAGTTCATACCACGTTCGGTAATGATAGGGTTTGTAAATGCATTAGCAATTATGATCTTTATGTCTCAACTTGAGCATATATTCGGTATTTCAATTAGTACATATATTTATATAGGTATTACATTACTAATTGTTTATATTGTACCAAGATATTTCAAAGCAATCCCTGCACCACTAATTGCAATTGTTTTATTAACAACATTGTATATGATAACAGGTTCTGATGTAAGAACAGTTGGCGATTTAGGTACTATAACAAGAGCGTTTCCAAATTTCTTAATACCACAAGTTCCATTTAATTTAGAAACATTAACAATTATTTTGCCGTATTCTTTATCAATGGCAATTGTAGGTTTAGTAGAAAGTTTATTAACTGCTAAAATTGTTGATGAAGCAACAGATTCTCATAGTAATAAAAATAAAGAATCTAGAGGTCAAGGTATTGCCAATATTATCACAGGGCTATTTGGAGGAATGGGTGGCTGTGCTATGATTGGTCAATCCGTTATAAATGTAAAATCAGGTGCAACGAGTAGATTATCAACTTTTACTGCGGGTGTCTTTCTAATAATACTGATTTTATTATTAGGAGATGTAGTAGTACAAGTACCTATGCCAATTTTAGCAGGTATAATGGTTATGGTATCTATTAGTACATTTGATTGGAAATCATTTAAATACGTTAAGCAAGCACCTAGAACGGATGCTGTAGTTATGATTCTGACCGTGATGATTGTGTTGTTTACACATAATTTGGCTATAGGCGTCATAGTCGGTGTAATATTTAGTTCTTTGTTCTTTGCTACTAAAATATCAAATGTTCATGTTCATCAGACAATAGAAAATAATTTATATAAATATACATTCACCGGACAAATATTTTTTGTTTCAATCGATTCAATGATGAATCAGTTAGACTTCTCAATTGAAAATAGTCAAATCGAATTAGATTTTACACATGCTCATTTATGGGATGACTCAGCAGTAAATGCAATCGATTCAATGGTGAAGAAATTTGAAGATAAAAATAATACAGTATATGTTAAACAATTAAATACTGATAGCAGGAAAATTATTTCAGAATTAAGCCAACTAAATGAAAGACATTTAACATAAGAAAATAACATAAAAACCCGTATAAATTCATTATATAGTGAATTTATACGGGTTTTGTTTAAATATGAGTTATATATTTATTAATTTTTATTCACTGAAGCGTCATAGATAGAATCTACTGCGTCTTGTAATCCGCTATCAAATTCTTCTGATGATTGACCAGCGAATAAATCAGTTACTAATGCGCGTGAAAAACTTGCGATAAGTTCATCATTTTCTTTTAGTAATTCGTTTGCTTTTTCTCTAGAGTAACCGCCTGATAATGCTACGACACGAACTACGTTAGGGTGTTCGATCAATGATTTATATTGATTTGGTTTTGTTGGAATTGTTAATTTCAACATTACGTATTGATTATCATTTAATTTGTCTAATTCTTTAGCGATTTCTTCTTTTAAGATATCTTCAATTTCTTCTTTATCTTTAGCGTTAATGTTAACTTCAGGTTCAATAATTGGAACTAATCCTGCTTCGATGATTTGTTTACCAATTTCAAATTGTTGTTGAACAACTTTAGCGATAGCATCTTTATTTGCTTCTAAAATATTTGAACGCATTTTAGTACCAAATACGTTGCGTTCTTTAGCGCGTTTTAATAATTCATCTAAACCTGGAATAACTTTCATTAATTGAACGCCATTTTCTTCTTCAGCAAGTCCTTTGTCGACTTTTAAGAAAGGTACAATACCTTTATCTGCTAAGTAGTTTGATGTGTATTTGCCTTCTACTTCACGGTCCATTGTTTGTTCAAATAAAATGGCACCTAATATTTTTTCTGGTGTAAAGGCTGGTGATGTAACGATACGTGTTCTCATTTCGTGAACAAGTGTAAACATTTCATCTTCATTGCTATATTGATCTTCTTCAATACCGTAATCTTTAAGAGCTTTCGGAGTACTACCACCACTTTGATCTAGTGCAGCTATAAAACCTTTACCATTTTTCATTTTTTCAAATTGTTCTTGGTTCATTTTTTCCACTCCTTTAGATATTCTTCACTTAATATTATGATGATTTTTAGTTTTTATGGCAAGTTATTCAACTTTTCAAACTGTACATCTAAAAAAATATGTCGAATTTAAGAAGATTCCATGAAGGTCATTTCATAATTAGGTAAGACGTTTTATGATGTAGGTTAGGGAGGATTCTCAATGAATAAAAAATCAGCAATATTATTAATTAGTGGCTTGGCAGTTCTTGCTATAGCAGTAGCATCATTATTATTATTCTCAACACAAAAAAGCACATACTACGGGTATATGGAGAACGGAACAACAGCAGAAAAAGTAGTGAGCGAGAAAAATAACGAAGTAACAGAAAACGTTAAACTGGAATCAACGAAAGACTTCAAACCTAAAAAAGGTGACTTCGTGAAACTGATTTCTAAAGACGATGGAAAAACATTTTATAAAAAAGATGTAGTAACTCATGACGACGTACCACACGGCTTAATGATGAAAATACATGATATGGAAATGTAATATAAAAAAAGCTACCAACAAATATAAAATTGTTGGTAGTTTTTTTTATTTAAGTGTTATCCATTTCTTTATTAAATTCTTTAACAAGTTTTGTTACTTCAGGACCAATGACGATTTGAGCATTATGTTTATCTATAATTACAACGCCATGAGCACCTGTTTGCATAATTTTATCTTTATTAATTAAAGAAGTGTCTTTAAGTTCTAACCTTAATCTAGTAATGCAATTTTCATATTCAATTACATTATCTTTAGTACCAATGTTTTCAAGTATTTTTTTAGACATATATTGGTATTGATTATGTGATAAAGATAACTCTTTTTCTTCATCAGATTTTTCTTCTTCAAAATTAGTTTCTTCTATTTGGCCCATGATTGGAACGTTTCGATTAATGATATAGAAGTAAAATGTAATGAAATATAGTATGAAAAATCCTATGCCTACTGGTATAATCATCCAACCTTTGTCTGATAAACTTAAATTGAGAACATAGTCAATGATACTACCACCCCAAGAAAAGCCTTCTCGAATGTGTAAATAATATAAGGTCATTCCGGCTAAACCAGTATAAACAGAGTGAATAAAATATAGGAATGGTGAAGTGAATAAGAAAGTGAACTCTATAGGCTCAGTTATACCTGCAACTATTGCAGTAAAACTACCTGATCCCATAAGGGCTTTTGTATTTTGTTTGTTGTATTTTGCAGCTTTAGATATAGCTAGGGCTATAGCAGGAACTCCAAACATAATCGATACAAAATACCCACTCAAGAAATAACCTGCTGTTGGATCCCCATTTAAGAATCTTGTAACTTCACCATGGACTACTTCTCCTCCAGATGTTTTGAAATCTCCAAGTCCAAAGTAAATATAAGTATTCAATACATGATGTAAGCCGAATGGAAGTAAAAATCTATTTAAGAATCCATTTATAAATACGCCTAAACCACCCAAATTGACTAACGTTTGAGCCAACCAATCAATTGAAGATTGAGCATATGGCCAAACTAAAAAGCTTATTCCTGTTACTGGTAACATGATTACAATAATCATTGTAATAGGGAAATTTTCACCAGAAAAGAATGAGAATATTTTAGGCAAATCAACATCCTTAAATTTATTGTAAACCCAAGCTGCGAGCAAACCCGAAATGAGACCACCGAAAACGCTCATGTTTAAATCGGAATCCAGAATATTTAAGCCCTCTTTTAAAATAGAAATTGCAATAAAACCTGTTAAAGCAGGTATCCCTCTGTCTTTAGTCTTTGATAATCCCATCGCAATACCGATAGCTATAAGAATATCAATATTATTAAATATTGCACCGGATGCTTGAAATAGTTTCCAATCCAATAAGTCTTCAGAGCTAATTCTAAATAGAATACCTGCTGCTGGTAATGCTACTATTGGAATAAGCATGGATTTTCCAAGCTTTTGTAAGAATCTCATCATACTAAATGTCCCCCTTTGACATTACAATTCCGAATAATTGATTAAAGATATTCCGTTTTGTTCATTAAATGTATTTTTCGCATGATCACTAGTTAAAATGTCTAATTCTTCAATTCTTGGCATAACAAAAGATGAATGATCTCTTAAGAATTTATCTATATAAGCTGGATGACACATTATTTCGATTGATTCATATTCTATATATTTATCTTTAATAACTTCTATTGAATTTAAAATAGTTTCAGGGTGATATTCAAAGTAATCTACCATTTTATATTGTGGAAACTTTTTTTTATCGCCTAAATTATTTCTAATAGGTAAATGATATTCAGATGCTAATTTTAAAAATATAGGCTTTATGAGTTCTAAGTTATTAACATGATGATGACTATCTAAATGAGTAGGTGTTAAACCAGTTGATAGAAATTTTTCGATTTGTGCTTTCCATTCCTCATATAGCTCATCTACATCTATATAATATTTTTGTTCGTAATGAGATAAATCTCTAAAATCTCCATTACTGTCTACTAAACTATATAAATTGTTAATTAATGGTCTTCCACAAGTTAAAGATAAGTGAATCCCAACGCCTAGTTCGGGAGTGTTATTAGCTAAATTGATAGCATGTTCAAATCCAGGCATATTAGTTAAACATGTAGTGGAGGTGAGTATTCCATTTTTGTGTGCATCAATAATTCCATAATTCACACCATTTGAATATCCAAAATCATCCGCGTTTATGATAATTTTCATATATTTTCCTCCTTTTTATTTAAATTTGGCCAGTAATCTTTATTTGCTTCAAATAAATCAGTTAAGACATCTTTAGCTTTGTTTGTATCAATGACTGTTCTATTTAATACGAGTGCCTGTATTAATTTGTCATAATCATTTTCAAAGTATGCTTCGACAACTAACTTTTCATAAGCATATTGATTTTCTAATAACCCTTTATAGAATGTAGATATTTCACCCACATGAAGAGGTGTTGCACCATTGTTTCCGAGTAGAGCAGGAACTTCAACAAGTGCGTCACTCGGTAGGTTAGGTATAATTCCATCATTTCTTGTGATAATAATAAATCTTTTATTTAAATGATAAACAAGTGATGCGGCGATGCGGATCATATATATACCGTGAATATCTCCTGAAATATCTATGTTGTGTGTATTATTTTGATTAATGATAGTGTCACAATCATTAAATACTTCTTTTTCACGCCCGTTTATAACTTGTCTAGCACGTGTGTTTTCTATAGATTCTTTCTGAGATAGTTGGTTAGGATAAAGGTAATACTGTAGATATGTGTTAGGTAAATATTCATTAAAATCCATTACCATTTGTTTAGCTTGTTTAAAAGTTGATTGCCATGATGGATCATTAGCAATTAGTTTATCTGTTGGTTTAAAGTCATTATTTTGAATTAGTTGTTTGAGTTCTGATGTATATTCATGGCCATCTTTATTTCGTATTTTTGTAAACCATCCAAAATGATTTAATCCGAAGTAATCAGCTTCTAAATTCCAAACATCTTCATTTAATATGTCTGCATAACTTTTCATAATTGCGATAGGCATATCACATATATTCAATAATCGATCATCATTAGGAAAAACTTTATCTAGCGCTAAACCAACTATTGCAGCAGGATTTGTATAATTCAAAATCCATGCATCTTTATTTATTGAACGAATATCTTCAACAAGTTGTATCATATCTGATATAGAACGTAACCCGTAAGACATACCTCCAGCACCACAAGTTTCTTGTCCAACTAATCCATGTTGTATAGGTATTTGTTCATCTAATTCTCTCATTAACAAACCGCCCGTTCTAATTTGGACGAATATAATATCAACATCTTTAAAAGCTAATGTTTTATTAGTTGTGTATTCAAACTTTTCTAATGAAGGATAATGTTCTTTTAATAAGATTGAAGCAGCTTGTCCAATCTTTTCTTGTCGTGAACTATCAGTATCGTATAGCGTAATATGACTCAGTGGTAAATTTTCCGATTCCTCGATTAAACTCATTAATATTCCTAGAGTATAAGTGCTTCCTCCACCTACAATTGTTAATTTACATTTTTTCATTAATTTGTAACCCCTTTCACGTGTATTATACAATATGTATTATTAAAATCAATACAAATATAATACATATTTTAAATATGTATGTTTTTGGTGGTCAAAGTGTTAAAATGAAATACGAAGGTGAGGGGTTTTTATGGATGATAAAAAAATGCCTTTATATCAAGAAATTATGAAAAATCTACAAGATTATATTAAAAAACAAGGACTTGAATATGGAGATGTTATACCAACTGAAAAGGCTTTGTCTGAGAAATATCAAGTGAGTAGGGTAACTGTGCGAAAGGCTATTTCTAAATTAATAGATAAAGAAATATTGTTTAGCATTAAAGGTAGTGGAACGTATGTAGCATTTCCAAAATTTGAACATAACTTATTTAAATTACAAGGTTTTACTGAAGAAATGCAACCATATCATGATGCTATCAAAAATGAAGTAACAGAATTTAGTCTAATGAAGCCTAGTGAGCTAATACAAGAAATGCTCAATCTTAACAATGATGAAAAAGTTTATAATATTAAAAGGATTAGGAATTTAAATGGGGAAGCTTTAATTATAGAGAATGCATATATCCCGTTTAAATTATTTCCAGATCTTTCAATTGAAGCAATGACAAAATCGAAATATGGGTATTTAAAAGAAAAAGGTTATGCTATAAAAAAAAGAGTAGAAGAGTTCATTCCTAAATTACCGGATAAGGATACAATGGAAACTTTCAATATCGATTCCAATACGCCGTTATTAGAATTGAAAGCATACTCAATATTAAATAATGATGAAATATTTGAATACTCCGAAGTGTTGTATCATCCTAAAAAATACAAATTTAAATTAGAACTATCAAGATAAAAAGGGGTGGCATTATATGATTATACGTAATAAAAAAGAATCCGATATAGAGTCAATAGCTAAAGTTCATTATGAATCTTGGATAACTATATATAAGGGGATTGTTCCTGACAGTTATTTAGATAGTTTGTCCTTAGAGTCTTATATTGAAAAACATCATATGTTTAATGCACCATGTATTGTGGCGGAAGTCGATGGTAAAGTTGTTGGATTTCTAATGTATAGTAAAGATAAAGATGAAGATACGAGTGACAAATGTGGTGAAATTATGGTTATATACCTATTACAAGAATATCAGCATAAAGGTATCGGGACGCTTTTAATGAATGAAGCGGAAAAAAGAATGAAATCTGAATTTGATCAATTAAGCCTTTGGGTACTTGAAGATAATATTCCGACTGTTAAATTCTATGAGAAAATGGGATTTGAAAAAGACGGTAAGTATGAGCTTGAAGAACTAGGAAATGTTTTACGTGAAACGCGAATGATAAAGAATATATAGTGGGAAATAAATGAAAATTTGAAGCTGAGACAATTAATTTGTTCTCAGCTTCAAATTTATCTATATTCACACAGGTGGAGAAAAGTGTAGCTACGAAGCATATTAATTATTAGTTCAACTTTAATTTGAATCTAAAATTAATATTTTCAGAATAATGTTGAAAATATTATTTAAAATATGATTATTATTATTATACTAGGGTAACATATCAAGAAAGGAGGAATTAAATATGAGTAAAATTACAGATTCGTTTTTAAGTGCTTTAGATAGCGTTATTGGTTTTATACCAAACTTGATTAGTGCAATTATATTATTAATTGTTGCATGGCTTATCGCAGTCATAGTTAAAACAGTTATTGTGAAAGGTTTAAGTGCACTTGGTGTAGAAAAATGGCTAGAGAAAAAGGGGTTAACTGAATCAGGAAGTGGTAAATCAGAGTCTGAAGGATTAATTCAGACATTTGGTAAATTAGCTTACTTCATTATATTCTTGTTATTCTTACCATCAGTGTTTGATGCATTAAACATGACATCTGTATCAACACCTATTAAGAACATGATGGGCAGTGTATTAGACTTCTTACCTAGAATTATTGTTGCGATTGTAATATTAGTAATAGGTTTATTTATCGCAAAAGTATTAGGTACATTAGTTAAAAACTTACTAACTAATTTAAATGTTAGTAAATACAACCACTATGTAAACTTTGGTGAGAACAAAGAAAGTATTGATATTCCTTCAGCTGCAGGCTGGGTGATTTCAGCAATTATTGGATTATTCTTCGTTGTTGAATCATTAAATACAGTTAATTTAGAAGTATTAAATACAATTGGTGAAGCAATTATCGGTTACTTACCATTAGTAATTTCAGCAGCAATCATTTTACTAATTGGTTTTGTTGGTGGTAACTTATTATCTAAATTAATTAAGAAATCAACAGGTAACACATTCGTTTCAGAAATTGTTAAGTATTTAGTAATCATCGTTTCAGTATTTATGACTTTAGATCAATTAAACTTTGCTCAAAGTATTGTTAATGTAGCATTCTTACTTATTTTAGGTGCAGTAGCAGTAGCATTTGCTATCTCATTCGGTATCGGTGGTAAGTCATTTGCAGAAAAAACATTATCAAAAATTGAACGTAAAGCTGAATCAAAAGATAAATAATTAGCGTACAAAGTTAATATGTAAAATGATAAGAGGCTGAGACAATTAATTTGTCTCAGCCTCTATGTCTGGGTAGGACGATGAAAATAAAGTTTTTTGAAAAAATGAGATGAGTTGTAGATTAATAGAGTAGTTAATCTAAGAAATTGGGTATGTTGTAGATTAAATGAGTAGTTAATCTAAGAGATTGAGTATGTTGTAGATTAATTCGATAGTTAATCTAAGAAATCCTCTAAATTAACATTAACACAATACAATAAGAGAGCTTGGGACACAAAAGTCTCAACCTCTCTCATATTGTAATGTCTATTTATGTCTATCAACTAAGTGACAAATCTATATTGTAACGATACCCATTAGTATTGCTATAAATAGCAACAGGATTGAGAAACCCCAAACCCAGAAGAATGCGTATTTAATATATTTACCCATACTTATTTCAGCAAGTCCAACGGCTAACCATACGGCTGGTGCGAATGGACTTACGAATGTTCCAATTACGTTACCAATCATTAATGAGAATGCAGTTGATTGTGATGGAACTCCGAATTGACTTGCTGTTGATTCTACTATAGGTAAAATCGCAAAGTAATAAGCATCTGTACTTGTTAATAAGTCTAATGGTACACCTAGCACACCAATTATAATGTGTAAGTACGGTCCAACGACTGTTGGAAGTACAGCGATTAATGATAAGGCGATTGAATCTAACATGCCTGTTTCATTTAATATTCCTAAGAATACACCTGCAGCTAATATTACTGCTGCCATCATCAATGCGTTAGGTGCGTGTGCACGAATTCTTTCCATTTGTTCATCTACATTATGGAAGTTCAATGGTAATGCAATAGCCACACCAAGCATAAATGCAAATTCAGGTGGAACGATATCTAGTAACATCATAGTAACGATGATAACTGTAAGTATTAAGTTTAACCAAAGTATGTAAGTATGTTTAGTCGCTTCACCTTTAACTGAAGCATTTTCTTCTTGGTCTTTTTCATAGTTTGCAATAATTTTATCCATATCAACTTTTATGTTTTCTTCATCAGGAAATTCTTTTGAAATACGTTTTTTCTCACGTAATCCTAGATAAATTGAGAATAATATTGCTAGTACGATACCAATTAGTTGTAGTGGAATGACTTGATACCATAAATCATTAATATTATCGACTTTTAATACGGAAGCAGTTCTTGCCATTGGTCCGCCCCAAGGTACCATATTAATAATAGCGGCACTCAATGCCAATAGAAGAACTAATAAATAAGGACTCATTTTTAAAGCTCTATATAATGGTAATAAAGCAGGAATAGCTAATAAAAATGTTGTAGCACCAGCACCATCTAATTGTGCACATGTACCAATAATTGTCGTTACAATGGCAACGATGATGATATTTCCTCGAGTTAGTTTGATCATACCTCTAACGAATGGTCTAAATAAACCACTGTCTGAGATAATACCAAAGTAAATAATAGCAAAAATAAACATGATTGCTACGTTGAAAACTTGATCAATACCGGAATCTACGTATTTACGTATGTCTCCAAAACCATGGCCAATCACTAATGCTCCAATGACAGGTATTAAAATCATACCTACAACTGGACTAATCTTTTTCATAATTAACATTGCAACGATTGAAATAATAATAACTAATCCAACTATCGTCAGCAGTGTATTTGGTTCTTCCATATACATCCCCCTTGTAATATAGCGCTTACATATAACGTAATTTAAAAAGTTTTCTAAATCACATTTAAGTGAAATAGAAAACTTAATACATATTATATCATTTGAGATAATAAAAGAATATAATAATTCTTAAATTTACAGAATATTTTAACAATCAATTTCGAATCCTAAATCTTGTATCATATCGTAGTCTAATTGATTAGGTTGACCACCGGTAATTAAGTAATCACCCACAAAAATAGAGTTTGCGACCATGAGAGATAAAGATTGAAGACTTCTTAAATTAACTTCACGACCACCAGCGATTCGAATTTCTTTAGTAGGGTTAATCAATCTGAACATACACAAAATTCTAATGCATTTCATAGGTGTTAAGTCATCCATACTTCCGAATTTCGTTCCTTTAATAGGATGTAAAAAATTCATAGGGATACTATCGGCGTCTAAGTCATTAAGTGTAAAAGCCATATCAATAATATCTTCATCAGATTCACCCATACCACAAATTACACCAGAACAAGGTGAAATGTTTTTGTCTTTCATTATATTTATCGTATTTACACGATCATCAAAACTATGCGTTGTTACGACTTCATCATGATAGTTAGCACTTGTATTAATATTATGGTTATAACGATCCACACCACAATTTTTTAGAGATTCAGCTTGTTCTTCATTAGTTAAACCAAGACAAGCACAAATTTTTAACTGAGGATGGTTTCTTTTAATTTCTTCTACAGAACTTGTAATATGAGATATTTCTTTATCACTAGGTCCACGACCACTCATCACAATGCAATATGTACCTATTTTATTGTCAGAAGCAACTTTAGCACCATCAACAATTTGGTTTTCTGGAATAAGCGCATAACGTTGAGACTTCTGTTTAACATCTCTTGATTGCCCACAATAACCACAGTCTTCAGGACAAATACCACTTTTAGCATTTAAAATCATATTTAATTTTACCTTCTTACCATAATAATGGTGACGCACTTTATAAGCCTCATTCACAAGTGTTAAAGTATCGATTTCAGGATCTTGATATATATTTAACGCCTCATTAAAAGTTAAGAACTGTCCATTTATTATATTTGTACCTAAATTCATTATGTTGTCCCCCTTTATGATTATTAATAGAATACTAATAATTACCACTATTGTAAACCATATTTTAAATTAGGTTTACAATAGTGGTATAAATTACAAATAATGGTAAAAGTGGTGTATAATACTATATGTTGAAAGTAGGTAAGATACTATGAATAAATTGATGAAAAATCGCGAGTTGTTAGTTTTAATATTTGTGTTTTTAATTGTAGGGCTTGGTATAGGTTTAAGTGCAATATTTACATTCGAGAAAGCATTATATTTTATCGTTCCTATATTTATAGCGTTTGCTATATTTTTTAGTTGGCTAAGAGGACAAGAGGAAGCAAAGAATCTTAAATATTTCATGATATTTAAGATAAGTGAATTGAGCATCATTTCATTGATTTCTTTAATATATTTAACTCGTAGTGAACAAGTTAAAAGTAAATATGTGATAGTTATTATCTTGATATGGTCCGTTATAGGACTTATATCAGATTATATTGAAAAAAGATATTTTCTCAAAAAGAAAAATACTGAGAACGAATAACCTTTCTACCATCACCACGTTTTACTTGAGTTAGTAGTCCATACTATGAAGTAGTTATTATGATAAAAAGCATTTGCCTCTTATGGCAAATGCTTTTTTGTATATAGTCATTAATATTTAGTTTTCAAGTTTTCTTTTTCTGCATCTGTTATAAATGCGTGGTCTATGGCTTTAATATTTAGCTGTTTAATTTCATCTGTTGATATTAAATTATGATTATATAATAGGGTATATTCATAATTTAAATTGGTGCTTGAAACGGTTCTATTATCTGTATTGATATTAAATGGAATGTTCTGTTCTATAAGTTTTCTTATGTTGAGTTCATCCAATGTCTGTATGGCTTTTGTTTGTAAGTTACTTGTAGGACAGATTTCTAGTAATACATTGTGATTTTTAATATATTCTAGTGCGGTATTGTCACTCGTAGCAGCTACGCCATGACCGATTCTTCTAGCGCCGAGTTCAATTCCTTCTATTATATTATGTATACATCCGCATTCACCTGCATGCAATGTTAAATGATTTTCTGACTTTATAGTATGCTGAATGGCTTCTTGAATGGTATTAGTAGGGAATGCTTCTTCTGGGCCAGCGAAGTCATAACCGATAACATGACTATTGTCTTTATTTAGTTGATTAACTTCTGTAAAGAGATCAATATTTGTTTTATTTTCGTGATGCCTCATTCCACATACAAGCATGTTCACTTTGATTGGATAAAGAGACTCTGCTTTTGTTGCGCCAATATTAACGGAGTCTAGTATTTCTTTAACGCTTAGTCCTTTATCTGTATGGAATAATGGAGCAAATCTGATTTCTATATATTTAATGTTGTCGTTATGTGCTTGTTGAGCTACATCTATAACAGCTTTTTCAATACTATCTTTTGTTTGTAATACTTTTAAAATTGTATCGAAAGATTTTAAGTATTCATCAAGACTGTCACATGTTTGATCAACTTGAATATCTTCTATATTAATATGTATTTGCTGTTCTTGTGCTAATTGTTGGATAAGTTCTATGCTCACAGATCCATCTAGATGGCAGTGTAATTCAGTCTTGGGGATATTATTTATTGGAGTCATTGATAATTATCCTTTCTATTTTTATTTGTATTAATGTTTAATTGTAAACATAGTAGTATATTATAAACAAATTCAGATAAAACTGATAGTATTTAGAGAAATTGTGTAAATTTTGTGATTAAACTAATAAATTTATTTGTTATTTGATTAAGAATAGTTGGAATGTAGATATTAAAAATGCTATATTAATAAAATATTTAAAAAAATGTTTATTGAAAATTCAATATATACATATTAAGAAGGCGCAAAAATGAATAATAACTTAAAAAGAGAATTAACATCAAGACAAATGCAGATGATTGCTATTGGAGGAACAATTGGCGTAGGTTTATTTATGGGTGCTTCTAGTACAATTAAATGGACAGGCCCTTCAGTTCTACTTGCATATGCAATTGCAGGTGTATTTGTATTCCTCATTATGAGAGCCTTAGGTGAAATGGTCTATGTTTACCCAGATACTGGTTCTTTTGCTAAATTTGCTAATGATTACATACATCCTTCATTTTCATTTGTAACAGCTGGAAGTAGTATATTCAACTGGATTATTGTCGGTATGAGTGAAGTAATTGCAGTTGGGTCATATTTTAAATTTTGGTGGCCGAATTTACCAGAATGGATACCTGGTTTAGCTGTAGTTGTTATTTTACTATCAGCAAACTTAGTTTCTGTTAAATGGTTTGGAGAATTTGAATTTTGGTTTGCAGCTATAAAAGTCGTCACTATTATTTTAATGATTATTGCAGGATTAGGATTGATACTATTCGGTATCGGTAATAACTTTAATCCAATTGGAATTAGTCATTTATGGGATCATGGTGGGTTCTTTACCGGTGGAATAAGTGGTTTCTTCTTTGCATTATCTATCGTATTCGGATCATACATAGGAATCGAGTTAATTGGTATTACTGCAGGCGAAACGAAAGATCCTCAAAAAAATATCGTTAAAGCAATTAATGGTGTTGTTTGGAGAATATTAATATTCTATATCGGTTCAATCTTTATTATCGTAACAGTATATCCTTGGGACGAAGTGAATCATATTGGTTCACCATTCGTTGCGACATTTGCAAAAGTAGGTATTACTGCTGCAGCTACTATTATTAATTTCGTCGTAATTACAGCAGCAATGTCAGGTTGTAACTCGGGTATATTTAGTACAAGTCGTATGCTTTATACGTTATCAAAACAAAAACAAATATCCCAAATATTTTATAAGACAAATAAAAATGGTGTCCCACATATCGCAGTTATTGCTGTTTCAATAGGTATTTTCTTAGGTATTATACTAAATGTTGTCTTACCTTTAATATTAGGAAAAGATACTGACATATTCGTCTATGTATTCAGTGCAGGTGTCTTACCAGGCATGGTACCTTGGTTTGCAATATTAATTAGTCATATCAATTTTAGAAAAAGAGAACAAATCAAAGACCATCCCTTTAAAATGCCATTCGCACCAGTAAGTAATATTATAACGATTATCATGCTAATTGCCGTTGTCATTGGGATGTTATTTAATTCAGAAACAAGAGTTTCCGTGATTATTGGTATAATATTTATCTTTAGTATTAGTTTATACGCATTTATCAAAAAACCTTAATAAAATTATAAATAGGGGCAGAGACAAACTAATTGTCTCTGCCTTATTTTTATATTGTAAAATTTAATGTAATCAATCTTTAAAAGGTACTGGTAAGTCTTCGGGTTGTCTGAAGTCAGACAGAAAGGTGTCTGTATTTTAATAGAAAATAGCTAATGATTGTATATAATAACTACAAAATGTATAATAAAAATATAATATTCAATTTGAAAGGAGTGAGGTCTTAATGGAATGGCTCATAGGTTTATTAGGCGAGGATATTTTAATAAATTATGTTGCATTTAGCATATATTACTTTGTTCCATTATTATTGACACTCTTGTATGTTTACTTGCAAATGCAAGCAAGCATCAAGCTCCATAAAAATTGGATAGTAAGGTCTTCAACTGAAGTAGAGGATCAATACATTTTTGTATGGATTGTACCTATACTAAGGTGGAGAATACGTTGCTTATCCATGACCGTCGATGAAGAAGACGCTTGTCCAATATATTAATTCATATTTAATATATTGGAGGAGAAATTTTGAAAAAATTATATACAGTATTAGCATTTTTAGCAATAACACTACTATTAGGTGGTTGTGCACCTCAAGAAGGTGGCATGTTCCATTCAACATTTGTTGAACCATTTGTGTATCTTATTAAATACTTTGCTTCATTCTTTAACAATAGTTATGGCATAGGCATTATCATTGTTACTTTATGCGTAAGACTTATTGTAATGCCATTTATGTTGCGTTCTTTTAAAGGACAAAAGAAAATGCAATTTAAAATGAAACAGTTAAAGCCTGAAATTGATGAAATTAATAAGAAAATGAAAGCTGCTAAAGATGATCAAGAACGTACACAATATAGCCAAGAAATGTTAGCTTTATATAAAGATAATGATGTTAATCCATTAAAAATGGGATGCTTACCAATGCTTATTCAAACCCCAATTCTAATGGCATTGTATTTTGCAATATCACGAAACGAAGCATTCGCAAGTCATAGTTTTGCATGGTTTAATCTAGGTACACCAGACATATTTATGGCACTTATAGCAGGGGTATTATATTTATTACAAGCATATTTTTCTACAAAATATTTACCAGAAGAATCAAACGGACAAATGAAATATATCATGTATTTAAGTCCAATAATGATATTGATCATAAGTATGAATATGCCCGCAGCACTACCACTGTATTGGAGTGCGAGTGCGATCGTACTTATTATTCAACAATATATTTCTAACAAGTATTTTAATTATCATGAAGAAGAACTTAATACAGAAGTAAGTCATTAATTTAAAAAGACGCTCAGTCAATGAGCGTCTTTTTCTTTCGTGATTTTTACTCTTTATCCAAGATTATTCTAAAATGTACACCTTTTTTTGTAGGCATTATTTTGAATGATCCATTATGGAATGTTATGCAATCCATTATTATGGTACAGCCTATACCGTGTCCTTCTTTGTTATCTTTAGTTGAATAGTTTGAATATAGCATATTTTTTTCTGTTGATTTGCTTATTCCTTTACCGTCATCTTTGTAATCTATTATTAACCCGTTTGATTGATTGTAAATCGTAATTTGAATGTTAGGATTTTGTTTGTTGTGATCAATGCTATTGTCTATTAGGTTCATTATCATGCGTTCGAAGTATAGTTTATTCCCATAAAATTCTTTTTCTTGTAGATGATTTGTTACTTTAAGTTTTTCGTATTGTATGGTCATAATGAGTTGCTCTAATGTTTCTGATACGTTGAATGATTCTTTATGAATAGACATTTGATCTGTTTCTTCTTTAAAGTTCTTATTTAAACTGTCTATAAGCTTGGTCATATATGCTGCCTTATCAGATATTAATATGGCATATTTTTTTGTATCTATTGTTTCAGTTGATAGTAACCTTGAGTACCCATAAATTGATGTTAATGGAGACTTTAAATCGTGCGATATTTGATTTAGCCATTTTTCTCTATAATAGCTTATTTGATTTTGGTAAATTTTATCTTTTGTTAGTTGTAAATTAAGGGTTTCAACTGAATCATTGAGTTCTTTAAAAAGCTTTTTACTTCTTTTGTTATAGTGTTTAGAACTAGGTTTAAATAATTTTCCTTTAGAAAGATTTTCTATCCAATCAGTGTAAAAGAATAATGGTTTAGATAATCGTTTTGAGATAATAAATGCAAAAATAATAACTAAAATAAAATTGAATAATAGTAGAGAAAGATATGATATAGCTAAAAATAAAAAGCTTTTATTCTCGATTTCTGTAAATTCATTAGCAAGTACGAATTCTCTGTGATCTGGATTATTTATGAAAGATAATTGGTTATTCTTCTCTATATATTGATATTCATTGTAATTATTCATGTACATACTATTAATAAGTTTCTCTATATCAATATTGTCAGTGTTATTTAAGTGATGTGTATAATTTTTGGGATATATAATTGCTGCATTTAAATTTCTTTTATTAAAAGGAATTGTTTTAGTGTTATAAAGATTATCTATAAGTTTGTTTTTTATATTTTTATGTTGTTTAGGGTATAAAACATTTGCTTGATCATCAATAACATATAATTGAGCGTTTTCTTTTTTTAACTTTTCTTTTAAATCGTCACTTAAGATATATTCATTTTTTTCTTTAGAAATGGAGGAATCCATGTAAAAATCATCAACTTCACTTAAGCTCGTATAAGATATTTTAATAGCATTTGTGAAAAACAAACCAATACCAATGCTTGTTAATATTAAAGTGATAGATAAGAAAATGAATATATATTTCATAAACTTCCATGTAAAACGTTTGTTCATATTCTCAACCTCGATAAATGTAGCCTTTTCCTCGAACTGTCTGAATGAGTTGAGGGTTGTTGGCATCATCTTCTATTTTCTTTCGTAAAGTCCTTATGTGAACCATTAATGTATTATCATCTACGCTTATTGAATATCCCCAAACACGTTCGTAGATTTGGCTTTTAGTTAATACTTGATTCTTATTTTTTATAAAATAGGTTAGTAAATCATACTCTCTTGATGTTAAATTCACTTTGTCATTATTTATAATGACATCTGTCGTATCCAAGTTTACTTGTAGATTTTTATTATTATGTGTATTGTTGTTCTTAATATGTACACCAACTCTATAAGCAAGTTCTATAGGGTCAAATGGCTTTTTTATGTAATCTACAGCGCCGTTTTCAAAACCTTTATATACATCTAAATCTGTATCTTTAGCAGTTACAACGATTAGCTTTGTATCTTTGTTTTTAATATATTTAACAAGTTCATAGCCGTTCTCTGAGTTCAAATTTAAATCAAGAAGTACAATGTCAAAATAATTATTTTTCAGTAAAAGCTCAGCTTCTGATTTATTATTTGCTAAATATATATCGCCTAATTGTTTGTTTGATAAAGAAATTTTAATTAATGTTTGTATATCAAAATCATCTTCTATTATTAATATTTTTGCTGCCACTTTTAACACCTCGTTAAAGATAATTGTATATCCTCAGTCTGTCGATATCTACCTTAGTAAGCAAATTTAAGATAGATTTAAGGTACACGTAAGCTCAAATTTATTTTGGGTTGATATGATGATAAGTGAGGTGAAACAAAGATGAAAAGAATAGAAGTTGCGGATGCATTAAGAGGATTTAGTTTATTTGGAATATTTATGGCTAATTTATTAATATTTCAATTTGGATTAACAGGTCAATTATACATAGAACATTTTCATTTAAGTGGAGTGAACCAAGCTGTCTATCATTTTATTAAAATTATTTTTGAAGGTAGTTTTATGCCAATTTTTGCGATTTTATTTGGCTTTTCCTTAGATAAGCTTTATCAATCTATGAAAACAAAACAAATTAAAAGACCAAGATTGAAACTGTTTAGAAGGTCATTGTTTTTAATGATATTTGGTAGTTTGCATGCTTATTTCATATGGGAAGGTGACATCTTATTCGGTTACGGATTAACGATGCTATTAGTTATACCTTTTATATCTTTAGGAAATAGGTTTTTTAAGTGGATTACAATTTTAGGGTTTGTATTCACTATAGGTATGTCTGCTCTTTCATTATTTGATAGTTCAGAACCATTTTTAAATGATGGTGATAAAGCCAGTTACGTACATGAAGTTAAGACATTGTTTAGTGAAGGTAGTTACTGGGACATCCGTAATGCAGACGAACAAATTAAAGATCCTATGTTATTAGAATTAAAAAATGAATTAGGAGATGCAATGGGATGGATGTTCTTAATGATTATGATAGTAGAAGTTCCATTTTTCACATTGGGTATTTGTTTGTCGAGATACAAATGGTTTGAGAAAAATGTGAAAAAATCTCGACTTTCTAAAATGTTTATTTATCTCATTCCGATTTCAATAATAGGAAAATCTTCATACTTATGGTTATCAAATGAAAATATTTCTGCAAGTTTATTAAGTATATTTGGAATCCTGTTAGCAATTGGGCTAATATGTTTATTTAAATATTTTTACCAGACATATCAGGAAAATATGATATTCAGAGGATTTGAGAATCTTGGAAGAATGTCATTATCGATGTACATTATGCAAAGTGTTTTCGGAACGCTTGTGCTATATAGCTATGGATTAGGTTTGTTTGGAAAAGATGTGCTCATATTAACATGTCTAACTTTTGTTGTATTTTACATACTTCAAATGATCTTAGCATCATGGTATCAAAGGTATCTTAGATATGGACCTTTAGAATATATGTTAAGAATGTTTACACATTGGAAAATGAATGTAAGTAAAAGGAGATGAAATCACGATGATAGAAATGGCTAAAAAAATAATACGTATTTTAATATTTTTATTATCAGGGCTATTATTAACAAGATTCGTTATTCAACAACTTAACCAATTTACAGATATGCATTTAAGTTGGTTTTATTTAGACCAAATGCCATATAGTTTCGTTGTCGTTATTTCATTATTTTTCATATGCTTAGTTATAAATAGTACTTTTAGTAAAGAAGAGTAGGTGAATTATTATAAAAAAAAGACTGCCAACTTGGTCACTGACTTAGTTGGCAGTCTTTTTAATACTTTTTTATTCAGCTGGTTTTATTGATTTAACATTTTTAAAGCCGCTTTTCTTACTTGCTAAGTGTTCCATAATATCGTGCCAGTCTGTACCTGCTTCTTCAAATGTTTGTTGTAATAGTTCGTTTTGTGCTTTGTTTAAAGTATGAACGAGTTCACTGCCTTCTTTAGTTGGATACAGTTGTTTTACTCTTCTATCGTTATCTGAATCTACATATCTGATTAAACCTTTTTCTTTTAGTTTCTTGAGTGATGCGTGTGATGCTTGTTTTGAGATTTCTAATGTATCTAATAAATCTTTCATAGTGATACCTGGCATTTGATCTATAAAGAATAAGAATCTATGGTGCTGCCTGCTCATGCCGTGATTTTTTATAATATCATCAGCTGTATTTATAAATGTTTTGTATGCGAAGTAAAAAAGCATATGGTCATAATTATTTTTATTATCCATTGTGTCGACTCCTTTTCATCTATTATAAAGGATAGGATTAAAAAATTCATTTTTAGGTCAATGGAGTTGACTTAATTTATAAGTAAGCATATAATAATAATTGTTAAGGATATTATTAAACATTTGATAATGAATTTAGGTGTTATTTTTTTACGCTAATAGGTCAAGTCTATTGACCTAAATAACTGCTATATATAGAAAAGGGGACAAGGTTATGAAAAAACGTGTTGGGGAATATTTAATGGATGCATTAAGCACTGTTGGTGTTGAAAAGGTATTTGGGGTACCTGGAGATTTTAATTTAGCATTTTTAGATGACATTGTTAGCAGAGATGATATGGAGTGGATTGGTAATACTAACGAGTTAAATGCAAGTTATGCTGCTGACGGATATGCAAGAATGAATGGTATAAGTGCAATGGTTACGACATTTGGTGTTGGAGAATTAAGTGCAGTAAATGGGATTGCTGGATCTTATGCAGAACGCGTACCGGTTGTGGCTATTACTGGTGCACCAACGACAGTTGTTGAAGAAGCAGGAAAATATGTTCATCACTCATTAGGTGAAGGTAAGTTTGATAACTACCGAAAAATGTTCAAAGAAATTACTACTGCTCAAGGTTATATTACTGTTGAAAATGCTCAAACTGAAATACCAAGATTAATTAATGCAGCAATTGCTGAAAAAAGACCAGTTCATCTTCATTTACCAATTGATGTTGCACAGTCTGAAATAGATGTAGTAGAAGCATTTAAACCAGCTGAAGCAGTGAAACAAGATGTATCTAAATATATAGAAATGATCGAACAAAAATTAAAAACAGCTAAACAACCTGTCATCATTACAGGTCACGAAATTAATAGCTTTAAATTACACGATAAATTAGAACAATTTGTACAACAAACTGAAATACCAGTAGCTCAATTATCTTTAGGTAAAGGTGCTTTTAATGAAGAAAGTCCATATTATATGGGTATTTATGATGGGAGTATTGCTGAAGAAAACATTAGAAATTATGTAGATAACAGTGATGCGATTTTAAATATAGGTGCTAAATTAACAGACTCAGCGACAGCTGGATATTCATATGGCTTTGATATTGATGATGTTGTTATGATTAATCATCAAGACTTCAAATTGAATGATACTGTAGCATCAGAATTTACATTATCTAATCTTGTAAATGGCTTACTTAATATTGAATATAAGAACGATGCGAATTTCCCGGAAAATATTCGTGAGGAAAAAGGGCAATATACACCTAATAATGCACCATTAACACAAGAAACATATTTTAAAATGATGCAAGACTTTATCGGTCTAGACGACATCATATTAGCAGAACAAGGAACTTCATTCTTCGGTGCGTACGATTTGAATCTATATAAAGATAATACATTTATTGGCCAACCATTATGGGGTTCAATCGGGTTTACATTACCAGCAACAATAGGAACGCAAATGTCTAATTTATATAGAAGAAACATCTTATTAATTGGAGATGGTTCATTACAACTAACTGCACAAGATATTTCAACTATGATTAGAGAAGACCTTAAACCTGTTATTTTTGTAATTAATAACGACGGATATACAGTAGAACGTAAAATCCACGGCGAACACCAACCATATAACGATATTCAAATGTGGGATTACAAATTATTGCCAGTAGTGTTTGGTGGTAAAGATAAAGTAGCAATACATGACGTAGAAACATCTGCAGATTTGGAAAATGTATTTTTACAGATTAACAATGAACCAAATCAAATGCATTTCATCGAAGTAAAAATGACTGCTTCAGACGCACCAGAAAAGCTAGACGCAATCGGAAAAGCATTCTCAAAACAAAATAGTTAATACAAAACCCCCCCAAACCATGGAATGTGGATTAGGGGGTACTTTTATGTGAAGAGAATGGAGATGGCAGTATAGACGAGAAGAAGTGCCATTATAATATTAAATGCTAATTCATGTTCATTGATAAACTTTTTAAAGATTGAACCAAAGACACTCCAACTGAAAGAGGAAAGGAACCCGATCAGTGCTAAATATGTAATTAAGATAATTTGGACGGAGAAATGTTCAAAGTTCGGTGTTATAAATGCAGCAACAACACTTAATGCATAAATCACACCTTTGGGATTTATGAACTGTAACAACATACCAAATTTAATATTATTGTATCTGCTACTAAACGATTGAGCGTCAGTACCTTTGCTTGTTCCAATTTTGTATGCTAAATAAAGTAAATAAATTGCCCCGAAAATTTTCATATATAGTTGTACTTTTGGGAAGACGTGATATAAAGTATTACTAAAGAAATTTGAAACGAGAAGTAATAGAAAGAATCCTAGTGCAACACCAATACAAAATTTGATTGTACCTCGTAGACCAGTTTGTTTAGAATAATATAAAGACATAATGTTATTTGGTCCAGGCGTGAAGCTCGAAACTATAGCATAAATTGTCATAGATAAAAATGTCATATAAAACTCCCTTTCAAGTATAACTATTGAGTGTATTGTATCTTTAGATGGATGTATTGTAAATGCTCGATTGGGTAGCATATCATTTAGATGAAATAAAATGGTTAAATAGTACCGACGTAATAGATAGTGAAACTTTAGTATTTTAGTTTATCTTTTCCTGGGTATTCTCTATAATAATTGTAAAGAAATTCGGAGGTGCATCGATGAACAGGCAAACTTATTTATTAGCTATTAAAAATCGTATTATCCAGGACAGACTTGATGAAGAAACAAGAAATTATATTAAAGGTTTGGAGGGAGAAATTTTCATTAAACGTATTCTAGATGAATATCCTGATCTTCATTATTTATATGATTTTCACATAAGCCACAAAAACCGTGTTCAAATTGATTTTTTAATTGTAACGGACGATGCTATATGTCACTTTGAGGTTAAACATTATTCTGGAGATTATACTATTAAAGATGAACAGCTTATAAACAGATTTGGAAATATGTTTTATACCCCTTTTCAGCAATTACGGCGAGCCAATCATGAATTAAATTACTTAATATCCCACATGAATATTCACAAACCCTTGCATTCTTATCTTATTTTTACAAACCACAAATTCACTTTAAAAGGTACCATACCTAATCATTTCAATATCTTATTACCAACAGAATTACATAAACTTAAATATATACTCAAAAATAAAAATTCTTTAGAAAATGAAAATATCTTACATATGTTTCAACGAGAGCATAGCGACTTTTCACACATTTACAAGAATATTAAAAAAGTCCCAATGTCTTGTTTAAGACCAGGTTTGAAATGCCCGAAATGTAAGAGATTGAATACGATTGAAATAAAAGACCACAAGAAATACTTGAAATGTAGATTATGTGATTTCAAAGATATACGACAAAATGTTTATTTATTTAATTTGTTAGAACTCTATTTGTGTAAAGGGGAAGCATTTATTTTATCAGAAGCCCAAGAGTGGTGTGGAGCAGGGAATAGATATACTATAAGAAGAGTATGTGATAAGTATTTTAGTAGTACAAAAAAGAATCCAAAAAGATATTATAAAACCCAAAAAAATAGATAAGATAGTCATTGAACATTGCAAGATGAGTCTGACTAGCAACATTGAGACCCTGAACATTGCAAGATGAGTCTGACTAGCAACATTGAGACCCTGAACATTGCAAGATGAGCCAGACTAGCAACATTGGGGCTTCGAACATTGCAAGATGAGCCAGACTAGCAACATTGGGAGCTGAAGTCGAACATTAAAAACAGGGGCGCGCATGGCGTGCCCCTGTTTTTTCTTAAGGTATTATTGATTTATGGTCATGTTTATTTATGGATGAAAGATTACTTTGTCGTAATGTTGCTTTCTATTTACTAAGTTATAAAATGTTTCTGGTCCTTTTTCTAAATCGAGTCTATCTGAAATGATGGGATCTACATTGATTTCTCCAGTGGACATATAGTGTAATGTTGCTGTCCATTCTTCTCCTGGGAAGGGTGCGGATAGACCGTTCCATGATCCTATTACGTTTAGTTCGTTTCGTAATATTTTCTCAAAATGTTGTCGTTTAATTTCTATATCAGAATAAGGGATGCCTAATAATAAGACTTCTCCACCTTTAGTTGGTAAGGTTAATACTTGTCCTATTGTGAATGGAGATCCTGCTGATTCTACGGCAACATCTATTTTATCTGGTATAGCTGAGATAGCATCATCTAAGTTTTCTTCTTTTGAATTGATTGTATAATCTGCTCCTAGTTCTTTTGCAATGTCTAGTTTATGATTATCGATATCTATGGCTATGATTTTTGCAGCACCGAATATTTTCGCCCATTGTATAGCTAGTAAGCCTATACTACCACATCCCATAATTGCTACTGTTGCACCAGGTTTCATACGTGTACGATAGAATCCGTGTGCGACAACTGCAGACGGTTCAACCATTGCTGCAGTATCTAAATCTACATTATCTGGGAGTTTTAGTACATTACTAGCTGGCAATTTAACATACTCTGCGAAACAACCTGGTTCATATGAGCCTATTACATATAAATTTTCACATCTGGAATATTCGCCTTTTTCACAGTAATGACATTTATGACAGACGATAGCGGGACAACCTGTTACAGTATCTCCTATATTTAAGTCTGTGACATCATTGCCTAATTGTTCAACTACACCAGAAAATTCATGACCAAATGTCATACCTTCTTTATATGGTCCAAGCTTTTTATAGCGTGATGTATCTGACCCACATATGCCGGTTGCTTTAACTTTAATAATGACATCATCAGGTGATTCAAGTTCTGGCTTTGTTGTTTCTTCAAATCTTAAATCTTCAATATTGTATAAATTTAGGGCTTTCAATAATGATATCCTCCCCTCTATTCTTACTTGTTATGATGTTTGTTCTGAAGTGACTTTCTTTTTCTTGAAAAGTTTTGCTCCAAAATAACTTACAAAAACAGCACTATTACAAAATAATAAGTTATCCATATAGAATCCTGTAATACCTCTCATCGGTCCAAGCATAAAATCTAACATGTGTTCTACCATAATCAACATTCTCCTTTTTTATCTATAAAAGATAATTTATTTATTCGATAGGGCGTAGTAATACTTTGATCCCTTCGCCACCTTTAATGTGGTTGTAACCTTCATCCCACTCTGTAATATCAAGTTCAGCTGTAACAAGTGCTTCTGCATCAACTTGACCTGTACTCATGAGTTGTAACGATGGTTCCCAATCGGCAGGTTTCTGACTTCTACTACCGACAACTCTAATTTCTTTTTGAACGATTTTTTCTAAATCAAAAGGAATTTCAGCATCCTTAAAAATACCTACTTGAACATATCGTCCTTTTTTACGTAATAAATCAAGTCCTTGTTTGGCTGCGGGTACTGCACCTGAACATTCTAATACAACGTCTGCACCATAGTTATTCGTTATGTTGTTTACATATTCTTTTAAATCTGTATGTTGAATGTTTACTACATGATCTAAATTAAGTTCTTCAGCTTTATTTAAACGTGCTTTATCATTATCTAATCCAGTAATAACAACTTTACCGCCTTTACTTTTAACCACTTGTGCTACAAGTAATCCGATTGGTCCAGGACCCATGACTACAACAGTATCACCTTGATTTATATCAATTTTTGATACTGCATGGTGTGCACATGCTAAAGGTTCAGTCATAGAAGCAGCTTTATAAGATACGTTATCTGGTAATTTATGAACACTTGCAGCTCTTGCAACAAGATATTGAGTAAATCCACCATTTTGTTGCGTACCTAAACCTTTTCGATGATTGCATAAGTTATAATCACCTGTTTGACAATATTCACATTCTCCACAAATGTAATAAGTAGTTTCAGAAGTAACGCGATCACCAATTTCGAAATCTTGAACATTTTCTCCAACAGTCACGATTTCACCTGAGAACTCATGGCCAAGCGTTACTGGAAAGTTAACATTATAGTGTCCTTCATAAGTGTGAACATCAGTACCACAAATACCTGCGTAATGAACTTTTATTTTCACTTCGTTTTCTTCTGGTTCTGGAATTTCTCTATCTAACACTTCTAAGTTGCCAAATCCTGGTGCTGTTTTTACTAATGCTTTCATGTAATGTCATCCCCTTAATGTTAGTTGAACAAATCAAAGAACTTGAAGATAATATAGTTTAAGATGTTACCACCTTGGTCAAGACTTGAGATTTGTGATGATCCTGATGGCATTTTAACGTTTGTACCGTCAGCCATACTTGTGAAAATAGGTGCTACATCAGTTGCAATGTATAGTGAGATAGCAATCATAATTGTACCGACAATAACAGAGTGAATGATGTTACCACGTGCTGCTCCTACTATGAATGCTACGATAAATGGAATAGTTGCTAAGTCACCAAAAGGTAATACTTGGTTACCTGGTAAAATAACTGCTAATAACACTGTGATTGGAACTAAGATTAATGCTGTTGAAATAACTGCAGGGTGTCCTAAAGCTACAGCAGCATCTAAACCAATGTAAATTTCGCGGTCTCCGAAACGTTTGTTTAACCAAGTACGTGCTGATTCAGATACAGGCATTAAACCTTCCATAAGAATCTTAACCATACGAGGCATTAATACCATAACTGCCGCCATAGACATACCTAAGTTGATAACATCTCCAGCATTGTATCCAGCTAATAAACCGATAGCTAAACCAAGTACAAGACCTACGAAGATAGATTCACCAAAAGCACCAAATCTTTTTTGAATAGTGTCTGGATCAGCGTTTAATTTGTTGATACCAGGGATTTTTTGAAGTCCTTTAACTAAGAAAATACCAGGTACATAAGAAATCGTACTACCAGTTGCAATTGATACGCCTGGTAAATCATAGAATTTGCTCATCATTGGAGCAGTCCAGTCAGCTACTTTTAAGCAGACGATTTGGAATAATGCAGCAGCAACTAGTGACTGCCAAATGCTACCAGATATTGCATAAACCATAGCACCACAGAATGTATAGTGCCAGAAGTTCCAAATATCAACGTTCATCGTTCTAGTCGTCTTAGTTAACAACATAATGACATTAATTACTATACCTAATGGAATAATAAATGCTGCTATAACAGAAGCCCATGCAATTGAAGAAGTTGCTGGCCAACCTACATCAATCACGTTTAAGCTAACCCCTAAGTTTTTAACCATTGCTTGTGCAGCAGGTCCTAAGTTGTTAACAAGTAAATCAATTACTAAGAAAATACCTACGAAGGCAACACCAATCGTTAAACCAGATCTAAATGCTGCACCGACTTTTTGTCTGAAGAATAATCCTAATAGGAATATGACAATCGGTAAAATAACCGTTGCACCTAAATCAAGAAAAGCTTGAATAAAATTTACGAAACCATTCATTCTCTACACCATCCTCTTTTTTAAAAGAATGAGGGTGAAATATCATGATTCTTATTTCAACCTCATGCTAGATTTTAAATTTAGTTGTTTTAACTTTGTAATACTTCTAGAATTTCTTTTTTCGTATCTTCAATTCCGATACCAGTTAAGAAGTTACGAGCATTAATTACTGGGAAATCGTATTGTTTTTGAGTCATTGCTGTTGTAACTAATAAATCAGCTGTATCAACATAAGGACCGACTTCAGTGATTTTAATTTGTTTTATATCTAATTTAATGTTGTGTTCTTTAGCCATTTCCTCGATTGCGTTATTTACCACTGTTGATGTTGCGATTCCTGCTCCACATGCTACTAATACTTGTTTCATAATAATTTCCCCCTAATTTGAGTCGATATAAGAATCAACTCTTCCATTTAATTTTTTATGCTTCACTTAGTTCTTTGTCTATTGCATCTACAATTGATTGTTTATCTTTTGCATTAGCAATGAACGATAGTAATTGATCATTTTGGAAAATGCCCATTAATTTTTGCAATAATGAAAGTTGAGCATCTTCTTTATCCATTGCTAACATGAAAATTAATTTAACATCTGTTGTTTCTTCCAGCTCTCCCATAATGACAAATGGAACTGTTTCTTTTAGAACTGCAATACCTATTGATTTTGATTCGACATGTTGTATATCGGTATGCGGGATTGCAACGGAACAATATACAGTTGGTAAACCAGTTGCAAATGATTTTTCTCTTTCAATAACAGCGTCTTTGTAAGTATCTTTGACATAACCGTTTTGGCGCATGACCTCTGATAACTTACTCAATGCTTCCACATTTGTCGTTGCCTCTAAATCAAGAATGACGTTTGAGACATCGATTTTTAAATCTTGCATTTTATGCAACCCCTTTGATTTAATCTATTTTTGAAAAATGTTGAATAATTTCTAATATATCTTTTTTTGAATCTGCCTTAACAATTTGTTGAATTGCATCATTATCTTGAGACATATCTCTCAATTGGAGTAGTGGTCTCAAATGCTTAAATTTGTCTGTTGCAGCTATCACTACAAAAATTTGAACTTTGAATCCAGTACTTAACTCAAGCGGTTCTTCCAATACCAACATACTCATTGATGTTCTATGAACGACTTGGTCTCCTTCTGCATGAGGGATTGCGATGTTTTGGTTGATAACCATATAAGTATCATCGAAAGCTTTATGCATTTTATCTATATATTGAGAATCAATATATTTCATTTTCACAAGCGGTTCGGCTGTTAAGCGAATGGCTTCTTCGATGTCAACAACACTATGAACAAAACGTATATGATTCGTTGGTAACAGATCTTGTAAATTCAAAGTACTATTGATTGATAATGTTGATGCCTTCACAGAGGAATAAGCATACGTATCTTCAAATTGTTCTTTAACTTTTTTGGAAAGTTCAGATTCATTATGAACTGTTGCATGCTCTCTGATAATTGACAGCATTTTTTCTACTTGTATATCAGTTTCTATTGTGTTGTTTAATTGTCCAAACACATGCTGACGTAATTCGTGTTTTTCTTGAGCAGTTAATATTGTTTTAGTGATGTATAATCGTTTATTCGTCATGATATGCATTGGAGAAAATACAATGTCAAAATCTAACTCATATTGATTAAAATCACGTAACGACAAAGCATCTAGAAATATAAATTCTGGAAATACACTACGTAATTCTTGTAGCATCAGCTGTGAAATGGAAGTACCTTGTGTGCAAACTACCACTGCTTTTACTTTTTGTTCGATTTCTTCGTCTTGTCTTCTTAAACTGCCTCCAATTAAAATGGTTAAATAAGCAATTTCATTTTCTGGCAATGAGTGACCGAAAAACTTTTCTAAAGGTTTAGATGATAGTTTTACGAGATGAAAGAGTTCTTTATAATCTTCTTTCAATGAATTTTCTAAACCATCTATATCAGACAATTCATATCTAATACGATAAAAAGCTGGTTCCATATGAAGCATCAGTTGATTCATTAAAGATTCTCTATCAGTAAAATTAATAAAAGTAATTTTTTCAAATTGTTCAATCATTTCTTCGAGTGCCTTATTTAACTCTGGAATATGTTGAACATCACTGATATCTGACCATTGAACACTTGTTGCGAGTAGTTGCAATGTTATAAATAATTTCTCTTGTCTTGGAATATCTGAATATGTTGATGTCAGTATTTCTGTTGCTTGATATTCTTTTGTATCAGATAAGTCATCATAACCAATAGAAAATGATGAAACGATTTTGTCGTGCTTGATTCTTCGTAAAATTAAGTAAAGTTTATATGGTAATGTTCGAGTACTTTGATCAATAAATTTTCTATCTAAATATTGTTCGATTTTTGAAATTTGGATATTAATTAAATCAATTTTATCTTCTTCAACCTTTAAACCATTTACAATATCAGACTGAGAAATTTGCAATGTGAATGCTTTATCGACTAGCCTCATAAGAAGGCGACGTATTTCAAACTCATCACCAACTAAGTAGTAACCATTTGTACGACTATACTGAAGATTAACTTCATAAGGTTTGAGAAGTTCTTTCAACTTTTTAATATCATTCAAAATAGTATTTTTACTAACTTCTAAATCTATTGAAAAGTGATTTAATGAAAGTCCTTCTTCTTCACTAAACAACATCAACAAAATGAGATGCGCGCGTTGGTAAGAAGTGTATACCTGCTCATTTTCTTGATAGGTGGATTCGTTTGGAACATTTAGAAATTCTTTAATTCTGTCATCAACGATAAAATAACCTTGGCTAGTTCGTTCGATTTCCGGATAATCTTGTTCTTTAAACCAGTCATTTAACTTTTGAATCCTATATCCTAGTTGTCTGCGAGAAATGTTAAACATTGATTCTAAGTCTTTACCTTTAATTTTGGGGTTTTTAATCATTTCTGAAATGATATTAAAGTTTTCCTTCTGTATTTTGAATCCCTCCTTTGTTGTTAAATATAACTTAACACAGCACATCAAAGAGTTGTACAAACGTTAATCACAAATGTTATATAAATAGTTGTACACCGTTGTGATTAACAGTTGAGAATCCCTAATGTACTGCTCTTTTGTAAATGTTTTATTTTGAACACATACTATTAATAGTGCGGGTAGACTTCCCTGGATTTTTTGAGAAAAGTATAAGTTAAAGCTTGATAATGACGTTGCGTCATCAAGTACAATTGAGATAAGAAAAATGAAACAGGAGGAATTAATATGAATAAAACAACTGGAGAAGTAGCAAGTTTATGTAACGTTACAGTTAGAACCGTTCAATATTATGATAAAAAAGGAGTTATTAGCCCTAGTAATACTTCAGAAAACAATCGAAGACTTTATACTGAAGAGGACATCAATCAATTAAGACTAGTACTAACGTTGAAAGATATGAACTTTTCATTAAAAGAAATAAAAGAACTATTGAATTCAAACCATTCAATCAATACATTGAATATCTTATTAAGCGAGAAACTATTAGATCTCCAAAACGGAATACAACAGCAGTCAGAACAAGTAGAACAAATTAAATTTATAAGAGAGAATATAAGTAAAGAAAGTGAATATCCAGTATCAAACGTACTTAATTTAAAAAACAAATCAAAAAAGCATCAAGAAATGAAAACATTCAGAAGAAACTTTATGGGCATATCATTAATAGTAGGTGCATTTCAATATAGTAGTATTATCACATCAATTAAGAAGAAAAAGTGGCAACCCATAATTACCGTATATCCATTTATTTTTATATATGCAGCAATAGCAACAAAGAAATACTATTCAGTAGTAAGTTACTTATGCCCAAATTGTCAACAAGAGTTCAAACCACTGTTCTCAGAATGGTTTAAGTCCAATCACACTTACCAAACAAGAAAATTAGAATGCCCACATTGTGGCGTTGAGAGTTACTGCATAGAAACACATGTTTAATAGGAAAAGAGTAGAAAGTGTTGTTTATAAAGGGGTACGTTATGAACAAAAGTTGGTAAAATTGCTGAAAAGAGGTGTGTTAAAAGCAAGTTTCAGTGAAATTGCTGAAAAGAGATGCGTTAAAAGCAGTTCTAGGTAAAATTGCTGATAAGAGGTGTGTTAAAAGCAAGTTTCAGTGAAATTGCTGATAAGAGGTGTGTTAAAAGCAAGTTTCAGTGAAATTGCTGATAAGAGATGCGTTAAAAGCAGTTCTAGGTAAAATTGCTGATAAGAGGTGTGTTAAAAGCAGTTCTAAGTAAAATTGCTGATAAGAGGTGTGTGTTAAAAGCAGTTCTAAGTAAAATTGCTGATATGGATATCTTTACAAGATGAGAGGCTAAGACAAATTAATTTGTCTTAGCCTCTTAACATTCTATAAAATTAGATTTGTATATTACTAACTTCTTCATATATTAAAGTATTACTTTTATTGAGGTATTACGCCAAGTTCCATATGAACGAGATAACCATCTTCATCAAATGATGCAAGATAGTATTGGTTTAATGTTCCATATTTTAAATATTGGTCACCTTTTTCTACTATCATTGTTGGTTCATGTGCTTTTTTAAATTCTTCTTTTGTTACAACACCTGATTTGACATCAAACATGATTGTTCCGACTTTACCGTTTTGATCTTTCATTATTTTTGTATCGTATACTTCTGTGGATTTTCCTCCAGTACCTGTTTTGGCGTCAGCATCTGTTTGATAGCCATTAATTGTAACATTGTCCGCATATAAAGCTTCAACAAAATTATAATCTAATACAAAGTTAGGATTATTGTATGTGTATCCATCGTAGTTATACCATGGTGTAGTTTCTGACTCTGATTGAGCTGCAATTGCATCGTCTGTATTTCCGACAGCTGTTACACCAAATAATAATCCTGTCGATAGGGCAGTTGTACCTATGAATTGATATACTTTTTTCATCGTCTTCACTCCCTTTTATTGATATAACATCTCTATTGGCTGGGTGTCAGAAAATAACTTGTAATATTACGATACCCTTAATGAACTACATAAACCAAAAAATAAAATGATTGAACATAAATGCCCATATTCACACAAGTCGAGAGAAGTGTAACTATAGATATCCATGTTCACACAAGTCGAGAGAAGTGTAACTATAGATATCCATATTCACACAAGTCGAGAGAAGTGTAACTATAGATGCCCATATTCACACAAGTTGAAAGAAGTGTAACTATAGATATCCATATTCACACAAGTCGAAAGAAGTGTAACTACGGTCATCTATTTACACACAAATTTGCAGAGTATTGTATGATAGACCCCGTCAATTCAAGTGTTTTGTGTATTTATTCACAATAAAATATATGCCGATTTTTTAAATTTTATATTGTAAGCGTTTCCTAATTATGCTATATTCGACTTACTAATAATTAAAGTCATCATATGACCGCATGAATATAAAGGGAAATTAATTAAGAAAGTTGGATATTTATGAATGAAAAAAGAACTAATATAAGATGGTATTTTGCTATAGCATTCTTCATCATAGGGATTATTGCATATATGGACCGTTCAAACATCTCTATTATTGCTGGGCCGATGATGGAAGATTTAAATATGAACAAAACTCAATTCGGGTTCTTAGCATCCTTCTTCTCACTAGGTTATGCTTTAATGCAAGTACCTTCAGGAATTCTTGCTGAGAAATTTGGACCTAAGAAAATGTTAACAATCGCTTTACTATGGTGGAGTGCATTTACGATTTTAACTGGTGTTGTTAAAAATCACGGTTTACTATACTTTGTACGTTTCTTATTTGGTATTGGTGAAGCACCAATGTACCCATCAAATGCTGTGTTTAATAGTTATTGGTTTAACAAAAATGAAAAAGGCCGTGCTTCTTCAGCACTATTAGCCGGATCATATTTTGGACCAGTTATTGCACCAATCGTTACAATCGCTATTATGACTTCATTCGGTTGGGAAGCAGTGTTCTATATCTTTGGTTTTATAGGTATAATTATTGCGATTTTATGGGCAATTATCGCTAAAGACTTACCTGAACAACATAAAATGGTAAACGAAGCTGAGAAGAAATTTATTATGCAAACGCGTGATGTAGTGGATACTGAAAAAACATCTGCACCATGGAAAATCTTCTTTAGTCGTTTTAGCTTTTATGCTATTGCAGCACAATACTTTGTAGTACAGTTCGTAATTACATTATTCTTAATTTGGTTACCTACATATATACACGAAGAGTATCATGTTGATTTTGAAAAAATGGGCTTCATTGCTGGTGCTCCATGGTTAGCAATGTTTGTACTGATTATGTTAGGTGGAACAATTTCAGATAAAATTTTATCAAGCGGTAAATCTAAGTTTGCTGCACGTGGTATTATCGCAATCACTGGATTCGTCGTATTCTGTATTTCATTATACTTTGCCTTAGCTACTGATAACTTATACTTGAATATCTTCTGGTTATCACTTTGTCTTGGTGGAGTAGGTTTATCAATGGGAATGAGTTGGGCAACAGCTACAGACTTAGGTCGTAACTTTGCCGGTACTGTTTCTGGTTGGATGAACTTATGGGGTAATATAGGTGCGCTATTAAGTCCGATTTTAGCTGGTTTCTTAGCAGACAAAATTGGTTGGACATGGACATTACAATTAATGATGGTTCCTGTAGTATTCGCAATTATCATGTGGTTCTTTATTAAACCTGATAATCCGTTAGTTAAAGATAAAACTGTATAAAACAAAAAATCTATTGCCATAAAAGTGGCAATAGATTTTTTTTTATTATTCTTTATTTAAACTTACTTTAATATCTGCAGGTCCAGCTAGTAATGGTTTTACATTGCTAAAGAAGCTTAAGAAATGTTCACTATTATTATGTGATTCAATTGCTTCTTGGTTCTCCCAAATTTCATACATTAAATAAGTATTTTCTTTTTCTGTAGACTTAAAGTGTTCGTAACCGATATTTCCTTCTTCGTTTCTTGATGATTCAACTAAATTTTTTATTAATGATTCATATTGTTCAACAGATTGTGATTGAACTTCGAATTTAGCATTTATAATAATCATAATATGACCTCTTTCTCTATCAATTTTATTTACTATAATGCATCATGACAGAATAGAATAGAAAAGTAAATTTTAAAAGCTTAGCATTTATATATTTTTATTCCGGCTTTAACATGGTGTATTCTATAGTTTTATTGAAATATCGAATTAAAGGAAAAACAAATTATTTGAGTCTCTTATTAATCAAGTCTAATATCTATTTATATAAAGGAAATAAATTGAAAAATTTTTAGTTATAAATTAGGAGGAAAATCATGAAAAATGAACAAATAGTATTAGCTAAAAGAACAGAAGGTATTCCTCAAGATGATGTATTTCGCTATGAAGAGATCGACGTTAGAGAACCAAATAGCGACGAAGTATTATTAAAAACGATCTATGTATCCGTTGATCCTTATATGAGAGGTAGAATGAACGATTCAAAAAGTTACACGCAGTCATATGAATTAGATAAACCTTTTAACGGGCATATCGTAGCTGAAGTAGTTCAATCTAACTCAAGTGAACTACAAAAAGGAGACGTTGTTACGGGTGTATTGCCTTGGCAAAAATTTATAACCATTAACCAAAAATACGTAACTAAAATAGCTTCTAATGAAGTACCGTTTTACTTATATTTAAGTGTACTCGGTATGCCAGGAATGACAGCTTATCAAGGATTGTTGAAAATTGGTAAACCACAAGAAGGAGAAACTGTAGTTGTTTCAGCAGCTTCAGGAGCAGTAGGGTCAGTAGTTGGACAAATTGCTAAACTTAAAGGTGCTCATGTTGTTGGTATAGCAGGCGGCTCCGAGAAAGTTAATTATTTAACTGAGACGTTAGGTTTCGATGAAGGTGTAGATTATAAAAAAGACGATTTTGCTGAAAAACTTGAAAAAGCAGTACCAAATGGAATAGATGTATATTTTGAAAATGTAGGTGGAGAACTTTCAGACGAAGTATTTAAACACCTTAATAAATTTGCACGAATTCCAGTTTGTGGCGCAATATCTTCATATAATCTTAAAGGTGAGGACATTGGACCTCGCATACAACAAACACTTATAAAAAACCAAGCACTTATGCAAGGTTTTATAGTTGCTCAATTTAATGAAGACGTTAAAGAAGCTAGTGAACAATTAGCACAATGGGTACAAGAAGGTAAAATAAAATCAGAAGTAACAATAGATGAAGGATTTGACCAAATACCAAATGCATTCCGTAAATTATTTACAGGAGATAATTTTGGTAAGCAAGTCATTAAAGTATCAGAATAATATAGTAAATAAAAAGCATGCCCAATCCAAAATTATTAATAGTGGATATGGCGTGCTTTTTATTTTTCTTCTCTTCTTTCTCTTTTAAATTCATCTTGTGTATTCATGCTATGAGAGAGATAATATTACTTAAAAGAGAAAACGAGGTGCGTAAATTGTCAGCTAGTAAAGCGTATAAACAACTAATATTAGGTATGCTATCACTTTTTATTGTTATGGCGATTGGACGTTTTTCTTATACGCCCATTTTACCTTTCATGCAAAAAGCAACGCATTTAAGCAATCAAGACGCTGGATTATTAGCTACAATCAACTATTTAGGTTACTTGATTGGTGCGATGATTCCTACATTCTTAATTATGAGAAGCAAGGTCATTGATTTAAAAATATATTTATTAATCAACATTATTTCTGTATTACTTATGGGCTTTACGCATGACTTTATTACATGGAATGTTCTGAGATTTGTAGCTGGTATTACGAGCGGTACTGTATTTGTACTTGCTTCTAATGTCGTATTAGAAGGTTTAAATAAAGGCGGTAAGTCTCATTTATCTGGATTTTTATACAGTGGAGTTGGAATTGGAATATTCACGAGTAGTATTTTTGTTCAATTATATACAGATAGCGAGACATGGTCATCTACTTGGATCATATTAGGTGTAGCTTCTTTATTAATGGGTTCAATTGTTATTTTCTTAATGAAAGATATAAAGGAACCTTTAAATTTGAAGCAAAAGAAATTAAATATTGAGACTGATAAAAATGAAACATATACAAAATGGTTTATGGTGTTCTTTTCAATTGCTTATTTACTAGAAGGAGCGGGGTATATCGTTACAGGTACTTTCTTAGTCGCTATTGTTGAATCTATACCAAATCTAAAAGAATATGCTGCATTAAGTTGGATGTTTGTTGGTTTAACAGCAATACCTTCGTGTGTATTATGGTCCGTTTTAGGGAATAAGATAGGATATATTAAAGCGATTTATCTTGCATTTATGCTTCAATTTATAGGCGTTATATTGCCAGTGTTTTCACATACTACAATAAGCTTAATTATAAGTTCATGTTTATTTGGAGGAACTTTCTTAGGGTTAACGACTTTATTTATGTCACGAGGACAAATAATGAGTGCAATATCTGGTAAAAATTTAGTAGCACTATTAACATTTTTCTATAGCCTCGGACAAGTTATTGCACCATATTTTGCAGGAATATTAATTGGAGATACTAATAATTATAATGGTGCACTTATTTTTGCATCATCACTATTAGTGTTAGCGATTATTGCTATATTTTTAAGTCAAAGACAACGTCAACAAACATAAACGAAAGAAGGATAAAACATGAAAAAAGAAAAAGTATATGCAATGCCAGTTTCAAGTGTATATCCACATTACGTTACTAAAGCAGAGAAAAAAGGAAAAACAAAAGAAGATGTAGATGAAATCATCCTTTGGTTAACAGGTTATAGCCAGCAAGAATTAGAAGAAATTTTAGAAAATAAAACCGACTTTGAAACATTTTTCAAAGAAGCACCAAACAAAAATCCAAATAGAAAACTTATCAAAGGCGTTATTTGTGGAATAAGAGTAGAGGAAATCGAAGAACCACTAATGCAAGAAATTAGATATTTAGACAAACTAATTGATGAACTTGCAAGAGGAAAGAAAAAAGAGAATATATTTAGAAAAGAAAAGTAAGAATCGTGGGACTATTTATAACTTTATTTGCAAAATAACTACAAAACCGATATGTTGTAACTGAATGAAAATTAAATAAAAAAATATTAAACCACTGGAAGTGCCTTTTGAAAGGCTGAGATTAAAGTGAAACTTTGAAATTCCTTGAACCTGATCCAGTTTATACTGGCGTAGGAAAGTGGCATATCTATAATTAGAGTATAAGTAGACGCTATTTTCTTAATGAAAATAGCGTTTTTTTATATAAGGAGGATATAAATGAAATTTACAGATAGAATATTTAAAAGAGTTGAACCAATTTGGAAGTCTTATATGGATCATCCTTTTATTCAAGGATTAGGAGATGGGTCACTTGATGAAGAAAAGTTTAAACATTGGTTAAAGCAAGATTATGTATATTTGATTGAATATGCAAGGCTATTTTCTATTGGTGCAGCTAAATCTCCAGATTTACAGATGATGACAACTTACGCCGATTTAGCTTATGATACTTTGCATACAGAAATGGATTTGCATCGTAGCTATGCTAAACAATTTGGGATTACAGAAAAGGAACTTGAACAAACAGAACCAGCTCAAACTACATTAGCATATACAAGTTATATGTTGAATTTAGCACAACAAGGTGGAATCGAGAATGTTATTGCCGCAATACTAACGTGTACATGGAGTTATAGTTATATAGGTTTGAAATTAGCAGAAATTGAAGGTTCAAAAGACCATCCACTATATGGAGAATGGATTAAAATGTATGCATCACAAGAATTCAGTTCATCTAAAGAAGACTGCATTCAATTAATGAATAACGTAGCTGAAGGAAAGACAGAAGAAGAATTACAACGTTTAGAAGATATTGTTGTAAAGACAAGTTACTATGAATACATGTTCTGGGAAATGGCAGAGAAACTAGAGACATGGCCAGTACCAGTAAAATAAAACTAGCGCGTTAGAACACAAAAATTAATATATATAAAAGAGGCAGGGACAAATTAATTGTCCCTGCCTCTTATCATTGTATTGGCAGTAGATGACTGGATTGAAAATGCGCTTATATCAAGCTTCTTCAATCCTAGTCATCCTTGCCGGGGTGGGACTACGAAATCTTTTTTTATAAAATTAGATTTCTGTCCCACTCCCTTTTTTGTTACTTTCCTTCATATGCTTTTATTAAAGTATCTACATCAAACTTCTTCATTTTCAAAAACGCTTCGGTTAGGCGTTTGATTTGTTCTGGTGTGCCTTCTTTTGCCATTTTATCCATTATTTTAGGTACGATTTGCCAAGAAACTCCGAATTGGTCTTTAACCCAGCCGCATTGTTCTGATTGTGGTACAGCGGACAATTTATCCCAATAATAATCGATTTCTTCTTGGTCATCTAAGTTCAGCATCAGTGAAATACCTTCATTTAAGTTGAAATCATGTTTGTGTGCACTATCTAATGCAACAAAATATTGATTTTCTAGTTTGAATTCTGCGTGAGCTAATGTGTCTGGTTTATCTGGTTCCATACCTTCTGGATAGTAATACTTACTAGTGTCACCACTATCTTTAAATACGCTTGTATAATAATTGATCGCTTCTTCAGCGCGACCTACATTATCATTAATAAACATAAATGACGGTCTGATACGGTCATCAAATTCTTGATCGGTAATTAGTAGTTGCCATGATACTTCAAATTGATCTTCTAACCAACCGTATTTTTCACTAAAGTCGTATTTTTCTAACTCCATCATTACTTTACCGTTTTCTGCTAGTGCAGACCATACTTTATCTAATAAGTCTGCTTCTGATTGTTTAAATAATACAGTAAATGAAATAGAAGGGTTTTTCACAAAGTAAGGACCAGCATTAATTGCCATAAATCTATAACCAAAAATATTAAAAATAAACTGTTTGGAATCTCCTGATGGTGTGTCAGTAAAAGTTACATCTGTTACAACTTCTGATTCTGGAAAGACTTTCATATAAAAATCGACTGCTTCTTGGGCTTCTTTATCGAACCATAAGTGCGGGACTATTCTTTGATTATTCATCAATTCATCTCCTCGACAGTTTACCTTTATAATACCCAATCAGTAGAAAATAAACATTTATTTAATTAATAGTTTATTAACTTGATTACCATCACTATTGAAATTCTTTTCGTCTAGCCAATCTTCATACTGTTTTTTAATATTTGGCCACTCTTTATCTGTAATAGAGAACCAGTCTGTATCTCTAGTTCTACCTTTATATACTAATGCTTGTCTAAATGTACCTTCATATGTAAATCCTAATCGAAGTGCTGCTCGTTTAGAAGGTTCATTTAAGCTATCGCATTTCCATTCATAACGTCTATATTCTAAAGTTTCAAATACATATTTAGCAAGTAAATACTGTACTTCAGTAGCAATACGCGTTCTTTTTAAAAGTGATGAATAATGTATATGACCCACTTCAATTGATGAAGCTTTAGTATTAATTCGTAAAAGTGATAATATGCCTAAAGCTTTACCAGTTGCTTTGTCTATTATCGCAAAGAAATAAGGATCTTGAGACTCAATTCGAGTATTCATTAATGCATTGAATTCATCACTATCGTGAATCGGTTCATTCGGTAAGTATGTCCAATTTGCATCATTTTCTTTCGCACATAACAGTGTGAATAGATCATCGACATGACTTGAATTTAAATGTTCTAATTTACTATACTTACCTTCAATTGTATTAATACTAGGATTTTTAGGATTCTGGAAAGATTTGACCTCGTCACCAATAGGTTGATTGAAGCTATTATATCTCATATAAGAAAACCTCCTTTATTGTATGGTATCACAAAATAAAGGAGGTGAAATATTTAATAAATAGTATATTTTTTCGGAATCTTATTTACACATAAAAAAACTAAATGAACAATAATTAAGCTAGATAAAGTATCAGAGAAAAAGTGAGCATTTAAATAAATTCTTGAACACATCATAGAAATAATTACAATTACAGAAATAACCTTTACAATGCCTTTGTTGTATAAAGCGAGCAATACAAATATAGCTACAAATAATATTAATGTGTGCATACTTGGAAAGCTATAACCATCAATTAAATCAGACGGTCTTGGTCTTTGGACGATATATTTTAATAATGTTCCTATAATTATTGAAGTTACAGAAAAAATTAAATAAAGTAAGACTTTCTTCTTGTTGAGAATGGATAAACCTAAAAGTAAGACAGCGATTAAGATAACTGTATGTAAAGGTGAAAATATAAAAGAAAAAATAGATAAATAATTGTGTAATCTAAAGTCTACAGCCATGTTTTGTATAAAATGACTTACAGAACTATCTAGTAGAGATATGTATCCAGTAAGAATAGATACGATGATTAACAGTAAAATAATTGAATAGGCTATTATGAGTTTTGAATTTTTCTTCATGGTGATATAAGTTCCTTTGTATTTTATTTTTTAACTTTATTCAATTTTAAATAAAAAAACAATTTTAAACAATAAGACTTTAGGACTACCTAAAAAATATTTAATAAGTTACAGAAAAATGTTATCATCGAGAGTACGAAATAAAAAATATAGGAGCTTAACTATGAAACTAACAAGAAGAGGCAAGATAACAATATTTATTGCTGCTATTATCATAATAGCTGGAATATTCTTAATAACTAAGGTTGTTAACTTAAATAATAAAGTATATCAACCGATAAATAAGCAAGATACAAAAAATGTTAAGGAAAAAATTAAACATAACAAACCAATATCAATCGCAATATTTGGAGTGGATTCTAATAAAGAAAGAGAATCTGAGAATATTGGAGAAAGAACGGATTCAATCATGTTGGCTTCTATCAATCCCAAAACGAAAAAAACACAATTAGTTAGTATACCGAGAGATATGGCTGTTAATATACCTGGATATTCAAATCATGATAAAATCGCTCATGCTTATGCGTATGGTGGATCAAAAACAGCAGTTCAAACGCTGAAGAAAGAATTTAATATCCCTATTGATGGTTATATTACAGTTGATATGGATGGTTTTAAAAAAACAATCGACGCACTAGATGGAGTTTCTGTTAAAAGTAATAATTCATTTAAATTTAATGGAACGACTTTTAAAGCAGGTGAAAAAGTTAAGTTATCTGGAGACGAAGCATTAGATTTTGTGCGTAGCCGAAAAGAAGCAGGTGCTGGTGATGATGAGGGTAGACAAGAGCGACAAAGAATAGTAATAGAAGCGACTAGTAAAAAATTAAAAAACAATTTAAATGTTAACAACTTCAATAAATTAATGAATGTGGCTCAAGATAACATCACAACGAGTTTTAATCTAAATGACACAAGGAAATTAATTTCAGAATATAAGGATGCAACAGAACATTTTGAGAAAATATCTATAGATGGTGTGAACCAATTAGAGAATGACGGAATATGGTATTTTGAAGCGGACGATGTAGCTAAACAAGAAATCATTAAATCTTATAATAACAAGCTTGAAAGTTAAGATAATATATAATTTTCAAGTTATGTTATAGTTTAAACAAGTTTTTCAAAATACCTTATACGAGAAGAGGTAAAAATATGCGTTCAGTTAACGAGGACAAAGTTATTTCTAACATCAATCAATTAGGTCATAACTATGGATTAATAGTATTGGCTAAATTAAGCAATGTAGAGAGAGAAGAGAGAGACTTATTCTCAGAACTTGAAAGTTATGATCAGCAAAAGATTAAACAATCACTCGAATTATTAGTTGAAAATGAATTTCTACAAGTTAGAATAGAAGAAATTATGCCACCGAATATATATTATTCGATTTCAGAAAAAGGAGAACAATTAATACCATTTATAAAACAGCTTGAACAGATGAAATGATAGAAGATATTTCTCTCATTTCGCATAATTGAGCTCGTTATCATATTCATTTACACTATTAAATAGGAGGGATAGTCATGAATAAAGATTGGCAATCACAATTACCTATAGATAATATCCAAGAAATGAAACCAGTTAGTGGTGGAGATGTAAATGAAGCATATAAAATAGAAACGACAAATGGACCATATTTTTTGCTTGTTCAACATGATAGAAGTGATGACTTTTATGCAGCTGAAATTGCCGGCTTAGAAGCGTTTGAAGCGGCTGATGTAACTGCTCCTGTTGTTAAAGGTCATGGACAAATTAATGGAGATGCTTATTTATTGTTAAGTTATCTCGAAGAAGGTCATTCTGGAAATCAAAGAGAACTAGGAAAGCTTGTGGCGAAGTTACACAGTCATCATGAGCCACATGGTAAATTTGGATTCCATTTGCCTTATCATGGAAGTGATATTACTTTTGAAAATGGTTGGAAAGATACGTGGATTAATATATTTGTAGAACAAAGGTTAGACCAATTGAGAGATGAAATTGTGAATAGAGGATTATGGTCTAAAGAAGAACTTTCATTATTTGAAAAAGTGCGTGAAAAGATAATCAAAACTTTAGAAAATCATAATAGTAAACCTTCATTATTACATGGAGATTTATGGGCAGGTAATTACATGTTCTTATCTAATGGAGAACCTGCACTATTCGACCCTTCACCTTTATATGGTGATAGAGAATTTGACCTTGGAGCTACAAAAGTGTTCGGAGGATTTACGAATGAATTTTATGATGCATACAACGAAGCTTTACCGTTAAGCAAAGGTTCAGATGATAGAATTAAATTTTATGAACTTTATTTATTAATGGTACATTTAGTGAAATTTGGTTCTATGTATGCAGGAAGCGTGAACAGAACAATGACAGAGATTATACAATAAAATATACTTGGAAATACAAGAGTGATATTTTAGCGAAAGAGTTAAAATATCACTTTTTTTGTAGAAAATAGATGATATTTATGAATAAATTACAATATTATGAACATAATTCATTTAAAATAATAAAATTCAGAAAACGCTTTCTAGTAACGCTTTATTTTCTGACACTTTATAGTATAATTGTCCCATGAAGTTTGACGCATTTAAAATTTGATGAATTGAAACAAGGAGTGACACGAAATAATGGAAGACAATCATTTAAAAAGAGGTCTTAGTTCTCGTCAAGTACAGATGATCGCACTTGGTGGTACTATTGGTGTTGGTTTATTCATGGGTGCATCAAGTACGATTAAATGGACTGGGCCATCTGCAATATTTGCTTATTTAGTAGCAGGTCTGTTCTTATATTTAGTAATGAGAGCAATGGGAGAATTAGTTTACTTATATCCAACGACTGGTTCATTTGCTAACTATGCAAGTGATTATTTACATCCAGTTGCAGGTTATGTAACCGCATGGAGTAATATATTCCAATGGATAGTAGTAGGGATGAGTGAAGTTATAGCCGTTGGACAATATATGCAATATTGGTGGCCAGAATTACCAACTTGGGTACCGGGAGTCATAGTTGTAGTTACATTGGCAGCAGCAAATTTAACTTCAGTTAAAGCATTCGGTGAATTTGAATTCTGGTTTGCTATGATAAAAGTAGTGACAATTATTTTAATGATTATTGCAGGTTTCGGTTTAATATTCTTTGGGCTAGGAAATGGCGGAAATGCTATAGGCTTAGGCAATTTAACTGAACACGGAGGATTCTTCCCTAATGGTATTATAGGCTTCTTCTTTGCTTTATCAATGGTTGTTGGTTCCTATCAAGGTGTAGAGTTAATAGGTATTACAGCAGGTGAAACTAAAGATCCACAGAAAAATATTAAAAACGCTGTAAACGGTGTTATATGGCGTATATTAATCTTTTACATAGGTGCAATATTTGTTATTGTAACTGTTTATCCTTGGGATCAATTAGGTAATGTAGGTAGTCCATTCGTTGCAACATTTGCAAAAGTTGGTATTACAATAGCAGCAGGATTAATTAACTTTGTTGTAATTACAGCTGCAATGTCTGGTTGTAACTCAGGAATCTTTAGTTCAAGTCGTATGGTATATACGTTAGCTCAAAAAGGACAAATGCCACGTATATTTACGAAAGTAATGAAAACAGGCGTTCCATTCTTTGCAGTGTTAGCCATTTCAATTGGTATTTTTGTAGGTGTTATCTTAAATATTGTACTACCATTAGTAATAGATGGTTCTGAAAATATATTCGTGTATGTATACAGTGCATCTATTTTACCAGGTATGGTACCTTGGTTTATGATTTTACTAAGTCACATACAATTTAGAAAAAAACATCCAGAAGAAATTAAAAATCATCCATTCAAGATGCCATTCGCACCATATACAAACTATATAACATTAGGATTCTTTATTTTAGTATTAATCGGTATGTTGTTTAACGCAGAAACAAGAGTATCGGTAATTATCGGTATAGTATTCCTATCAGCAATGACACTTATTTATTTCTTAAGAGGTTATCATAGAATAGATAAAGGTGAATATTAATAAAATAATATCGAGAGTGCGACAGAAGTCCTAACTCAAAATAAATAAGCATATCACTTAACTGAACTTTTCAGTTTTACAGTGATATGCTTGTTTTTTTATTTTACGATTTTGTAAAGTGCATGCTTGCCTAGGGGTATGGCTCGAGCCTGTAGTCTCTCACGCATACTATTCCCTCAGGCGTCAGCACTTACAAAATCGTTATAAATATACAGTTTTATATAATCTTACGATTTTGTACGTGCATGCTTGCCTAGGGGTATGGCTCGAGCCTGTAGTCTCTCACTCATACTATTCCCTCAGGCGTCAGCACTACAAAATCGTTGAAAATATACAGTTTTATATAACCTTACGATTTTGTACGTGCATGCTTGCCTAGGGGTATGGTTCGAGCCTGTAGTCTCTCACGCATACTATTCCCTCAGGCGTCAGCACTACAAAATCGTTATAAATGTCTGTAAGAAGGGTGCTAAGGGACAAAATTCTGAGAAATGTCCGTAAGAGGTGTTGTTAGGGACATAATTCCGAGAAATGTCCGTAAGAGGTGTCGTTAGGGACAAAATTCTGAGAAATGTCCGTAAGATGTGGTGTTAGAGACATAATTCAGAGAAATGTCCGTAAGATGTGTTGTTAAGGAGCATAATTCGTAATTCTGCCAGTAAGCACAATCTCAATATTCACTTGTATATTATTCTCTATCTCGCTTGATGTATGTCTTTTACGAATTCTACAAATTTTTCTCTAAATTGTTTATTATTTGCATGCATACAGACTTCAACTTTACCTTCTTTATTAAATTCTGTGTATGTACATCCGGCTGCTTGTCCTTCTGTTATAACGGAAACGTCAGCTCGCTCTGTTGTGAACATTTCTGGATAAAGTAAATAAAATAATGTACATAAATCATGTATGATATGTTCGTGTTTTTCACCTGAATTTACATCATTATAGACTTCTAACATGTCAGTTATTAAGTTGCCAAAGTCTCCTTGTTTTTTGATTGTTTGTATATCATCATGGTTAATCTTAGTTTCTCTTGTTACATCAAGACCACACATAACGATAGGGATATCTTGATTAAATACGATTTGAGCTGCGTGTGGGTCTACATATATATTGAATTCAGCTAATGGTGTTGCATTTCCTCCGACTGCAGCTCCACCCATTAAAACAATTTGTTTAATATTGCTTTTAGTTTCTGGGAAGAGTGAAAATAATAATGCAATATTAGTTAAAGGACCAATAGGAACTAAAGTTATAGGTTCTTCAGAATTCATAATCGTTTCTTTCATTGCTATGACGGCATGATCTTCTAAAATATTTGTTTGAGATGAAGTCTTAAATTGCACATTACCAATTCCATTATGTCCATGAACATGTTCAGCAGTAGCAAGCTTATTGATGAGTGGTGTATCGACACCTTTTGCTACAGGTATATCTTTTTTAAAGTAATTTACAATATCTAATGCATTTTGTGTAGTATGTTCAATTCCAACATTACCGCCTACTGAAGTAATGAGTTTCACATCTAAATCTTTACTATGTATGGCAGCAGAAATTGCAATGATGTCATCTATACCAGGATCTGTATCTATAATAATAGGAATAGCCAATTTACTCACTCCTTAAAATATATTTATATTATTTAGTATAACAAACATTATTTATTATTAATGTTTGTAGATATTCTACGCTAGTAATCCCTACAATAATGTTTATATTTATTAGGAGACGGAGGGTAGTATGACCGTATTCTAAATATAAAAATTGTGAAAATGGGTATAACCTAAGTAAGAGTTGGTTTAATAAGGTAGCAACTTCTGGTTGCTGTGGGAAGCAAAAAATAGTTTCGGGACTTTTTGTATGATTAGTTCTATAGTGTAGAAAAGGGGTGAATAATCATGAATATTGGATCGAAAATTAAAGAAGAACGTGAGCTTAATGGATGGTCACAAGATGAATTGGCTGCTAAATTACATGTAACAAGACAAAGTGTTTCTAAATGGGAACTTGGTAAGGTGTATCCTGGCATAGACATTCTTGTTCAAATGAGTGATATATTCGATTTATCTTTAGATGAGTTAATAAAAGGAGATAAAAAGTTAAAGAAAACGATTATTGAAACTTACAGAGAAACACCTCAACAAGATATTAATTATAATAGACCAAGGAATGGTTGGGAGTTCTTTTCAAAATTTTGGTGGCTCGTTTTTCCATTTGGAGGAATTATTATAGGGATCATTAATGCACTTGTACATTAAATCGAAAGGTGATTGTTATGAATAAATATTTATATATAGCACATGGTTACAATGCTAATAGTCAAAAGCATTGGTTTAAGTGGTTGACTCAACATGTTCCTAGTGTTGATAGTAAGATTTTAGATTTTCCTAATTCTTCAAATCCTATATTGAGTGATTGGACGGATAGGTTAAAGGCAGAGGTGGATTTAACTTCTGGTGAAAATGTGATTGTTGCGCATAGTTTAGGTGTTGTGACGGTGCTGAATTATCTTTCGAAGTATGATGGTAAGTTGAACATTAAAGGTCTTGTATTGGTTGCAGGATTTTATGAAGAAATCCCGGAATTAAGCAAACTCGATGATTATATTCAGCATACTAATATAGATTTTGAAAAACTTAAAGAAAGAGTACCCAATATTATAAGTATTATTGCGACAAACGATCGCGTAGTTCCATATAAACTCAGTGAAAATTTAGCGAAAAAGTTAAATTCTGAATTTGTAACCATTGAACACGATGGACACTTTTGTGATAGGGATGGTTATACTTCATTTCCGGAAGTTGCAAGTTATGTAAATAGAATATTAAATCAATAAAAAAACGCCCTCGGCTATTGCCGAGGGCGTTGGATTAGTTTGTTGAATAAAATTTTAGTACTGCTTAATTAATTATGCAGTTACCCATTGTGAAGGGCCTGCAGTGTTGTATAATTTAACAGCTGCTGCATCTTGTACATGTTCAGGAGCTTCTGTAGGTGATACACCTTTGTATTCTGCTGGAGCTACTGAATCCCAAGTAGTTTGTAGGAATTGGTATTTACCAGCTGCACCTGATGATGGGTTAACAGCTTTTAAGTCGCCGCCTGATTCACGTTGAGCGATAGCTTTTAAGTGATCATTAACGTTTACACTTGAACCTTCAGAAGCTGAAGATGATTTAGTTTCTTGAGCTGGCGCTTGTTGTGTTTGTTGTTGAGCTGGGGCTTGAGTTTCTTGTTTTGGCGCTTCTACTTGTTTTGGCGCTTCTTGAGTTGCTTGTTCGCTAGCAGTGTTGTTTGCTGCTGGAGCTGGAGTTTGTTCAGCTACGTTTTGTTCAGCAACTGGTTGTTGTTGAGCTACTGGAGCTTGAGTGCTTTCAGTGTCAGCTGCATTAGTTGCATGATATTCCCAAGTAAAGTTGTATCCATCTGATTCAAAGTTATATTCGAATCCATCTAATGTGAAATTAATGTCATATGCGCCTTCTTGGACAGCATGTTCATTAAGTTCTGGTGAATTTGATTGAGCTAATTGAGCTAATTGCTCTTTATTTACGCCTTGTTCAGATGCATCTGCTACTTGTGAAGATGCTACTCCTGTTGCTCCGATTGCTACTGCTAATGATGAAGTTAAAATTGCTTTTTTCATAATTGTAAAACCCTCCGAATAATTTTTTATTTATTAGTATCTTAATTTAAGATGATGATTTCTTTGTTAGTTAAAAATTCTCCCCTGAAAATTGGGACAAGACAACAATAACATAAATAAAGGCTTTGTAAATTACAGTCAAATAACAAAAGATTACAATGTGCAAGAAATATTGTAATAAAGAATTACAGTTGAGATATTTTGTAATATTACACTTAAATTTACCAATTGTATGCAATTGTATGAAAAAGTCCGGAAAATAGATGTTACGTACGGAATACTTTCATGACAGTTTTGAACTTCGATATTAAGAGAGACATTCAACATTGGAAAAGTGCTTTTAGTATCGATGAAAGAAGTATAAAAATTTTCTGAAGTTATAAAGATTCAGTAAATCCTATGAGTTTAATAAGATTATTGTAGCTTTTAAGTAATATTATAAAAGACTGCATAGTTAGTGCGAGTAAGTTTAAATAGATTTATATCATCAGAAGACTGAATTATCAGTATTATTACTACTTATAGAATGAAAAACGTTTGACGTAACATTTTTGAAATCTTTGTAATGTTATTGTAATATATAAGTGTACAATTATACTAAAAGGGAGTGGTGGAAATGAATAAAGTGGCAAAGTTAACAATTGCAACAGGAATTTCAATCGGAACAATGTTTGGAGTAGTAAATATCCCTAGTCAAGATGGTAATGATGTCGAAGCTGCAACAACACCTTACTATAAGTATCAAGGTAATACAGGTCATGATGGTAGCTTTATCTTAGATTCAACTTTCATCAGTGCATTAGTGTACAAGAACGTAACAATGAATGGTCATAGAATTGTTCAACCTCAATCAAATGATGGAGAAACTTTTAAAAATATGAATTCTTATGATCAAACGTTTTATTTTGGTAATAACCACAACGATAATTATGCTGCTAGTGTCAAGTTTCCAGTGAAACAGAAACATATATCTAAATCACAAATTATGAATGCTTATGGAAATGATTATACTATAGAAGAAACTAGTAACGGAAAAAATTATAGATTCATTGTAGAGGGGAATCTTATTATATTTACAATAGTAGATAATTACGTCACAAATGTTAATATCGGCGAAGATTTAGAATAATGAATCGCATTGTAAAATAACAATACTAGTAATATAATAAAGATAACTTTGATGAACGGAGGTGTTTCAGATGTTTCTTTTAGCTCATAGTTGCAGATTCTTTGTAATCGTACGCAACAAATTTGCGAATGTTTCTCCAAAATTGGTGAAGTATGTCTTTTTTGAAGAAAAATATAGCTATAAGGAATGTCTGACACCAGCTTCCTTGTAGCACGATTTTGGAGGAAGCAATATGAATATTATAAATATGTCTAAATTATCTAAGTCTTATACAGGTGATGTTATATTTGAAGATATTAAATATGATTTGAATGAAGGGGACTGTGTAGGTCTAGTTGGAAGAAATGGTGAAGGTAAAAGTACATTATTAAAATTGATGGCTGGTATAGAATCGCCTACAGAAGGGCAAATAAGCTGGCAGAAGAATATATCAATTGGATATTTGAATCAATTACCAAACTATGAAGATGGCAAACTAGTATATGAATGTTTAACTGAAGTATTTGAAGAAGTTAATAACATTTCACAGAAAATGCAGTTAATCGAAGCTGAGATGGCTAATGAAACTGACAAAATTGAACTATTATTAAAGAAGTATGGGCAATTACAAGAATTGTTCGAACAACTAGGTGGATATGAAATAGATGCTCAAATAAGACGAGTAAGTCACGGATTAAAAATAAATCATTTATTAAATCATACGTGGGAGAAACTCTCTGGAGGAGAAAGAACGAAAGTAGGGTTAGCTCAAATACTATTACAACAACCTAAATTGTTATTATTAGATGAACCTACCAATCATTTAGACATTTCATCTATTGATTGGTTAGCAGATTTTATTAAGCAATATTCAGGCGCAGTTGTCATAGTTTCTCATGATAGATACTTTTTAGATGACACTGTTAATCAAATATTAGAAATTGATCAAGGTCAATTGCATGTATACCATGGTAATTATAGTTATTTTGTTAAAGAAAAAGAAGTAAGAATTATAAATGAATTTGAAGCATATCAAACACAACAAAAGAAAATTAAGAAAATGGAAGACTCGATTAAGCAATTAAGATTATGGGCAAGCCAAGCAAATCCACCAAATGCAGCTTTATTTAAACGGGCAAAAAGTATGGAAAAAGCATTGGATAGAATAAAGAAATTAGATAAGCCTATACTAGAACATAAAAGAATGAACGTGAATTTAGCAGAAGGACAACGTGTTTCTAACGATGTAATAGAATTAGAAAGTGTTTCTAAGATGTACGAAGATATATTGTTTGAAAAAATTGATTTACTCATTAGAAGAAAAGAACATGTATCTATAATAGGAGATAATGGAACAGGAAAGAGTACATTATTAAAAATGATGATTAATCAAATAGAACCAGATGAAGGAATAGTTAAAAGAGCGTCTAATTTAAGAATAGGTTATTTATCACAACACACTTTTGAAAATATTGATAACCAATCAGTTATCGAAACATTTAGAGATGTAGCTCATGTAACAGAAGGTCAAGCTAGACATATACTTGCACAATTTATGTTTTATGGAGAAGATGTATTTAATAAAATCAGTAGTCTAAGTGGTGGAGAAAAAATGAGATTACGTTGGGCACAAATTGTGAATCAAGATTTTAACGTGCTAGTATTAGACGAACCAACAAACCATTTAGATATAGATGCAAAAGAAACAATAGAAGACGCATTGTTAGATTATAATGGTACAATCATCGCAGTTTCACATGATAGATACTTCTTGAATAAGCTATTTGATATAACATATTTATTAAAAGATAAAAAATTAACTAAATTTGAAGGAAACTATGATTACGTTAAAGAAAAATTAAGAGAAAAAGAAGAATTTGAAGTATAAACTTCGATCTTAATATTGGTCTGATTAGAATCGCACGAAGACTGAGGAGATATCGTGCGATTCAGGCTAAATCCAGGCAAAACGCACGAAGACTTTCGAGATATCGTGCGATTCAGACTAAATCCGTTAAAAACGCACGAAGACTTTCGAGATATCGTGCGATTCGAGTCAAATCCAGGAAAAACGCACGAAGACTTCAAAGATATCGTGCGATTCAGGTGAAATCCGAGCAAAACGCACGAAGACTGTTGAGATATCGTGCGATTCGAGTCAAATCCGAGCAAAACGCACGATATCTCTTTAACATGAAACATAATTTATTACTGATAACATTGAGCCCATCCAAAATGAAGTTTTTGGATGGGCGCTTTTTTATGCTTAATTTTGATTTATATTTGATAACTGGTTAATAGCAATATTTAGTATGACATCTTCATTTAGCTCTTTTGGTGTCCAAGGTACATAATAATTTACAGATATTCCGTTTTTAGCCATACTTTTACCTGTATCTATCCGTCCATCTTTTGAATGTGGAACACTTAATATGAAATTATCATTTAAGTTTATAATCATAACATTACTATAATCATTCATTCCTCTAGTTGGTCTTCCAATGACTTCGATATTAGTAAATCTTTGAACAATTTCTACAAAACTTTCTCCAGAACTGCCACATTCAAAGTCGCACAATACTTTTACATTAGGAAGAGCATTATTAATACCTTTAATAACTTTAGTTTCTTGTTCATAGTTTATATTTACTAATCCTTTATCGTAATTGTCTTTAAATAATTTTGAAAATGTTTTATATTCATCAATTTCTTTAGAATCTGAAATTTGATTAATAATTTCTGATAGTACTTCTAATCTCTCGTCACAATATGCTTTTGTAAACCTATGATAATAGGGGAATTCATTTTTAATTGTAATATCATTGTTTATAAGTAAGGGTAATAATTCAAAAAAAGCTAAATCAGAACCGCCTCTATTTCCTCGAACATCAATAATTATTTGATTAGCATTCAGAATTAAGTTTTTGTTTTGTTTGATTAACCTAGATATTTTAGTATGATCTAAAAAGTCACTAAATCTAATATAAAGATAAGTTTTTCTCTCTTCAATTTGGTATGATTGGTCAAAAAAATTAGGGTTATCTTTTTGTAGTATAGAAATAATTTGATTACCAGTTGTAACATATTCATATTTTTTTAAAACATCTGTCCAATCCATTCTTTCTGGATTACTCGACTTCAACAAATCTTTATCTTTATTTAATACTTCTTCAACAGTGGATTTACCAAGCATCTTTATTAAAGTGCCTGTAGGTAAATTCTGATTTTTAGAATCTATAATATATAGATGATTTTCAAATAATTGGACTCTAATATTGGGATGAAGGCTCTTAGTATTATGGATTTTTAAATGTGGATCTTGAAATTTATTTAAGTATTTTGTCATATGGAAATAAAATTCATTACTATTTTTATAGCGGGTATATTTTGGGAAATTATCAATAAGTGATTTTTTGTCTTGATACCCAGCATATTCATTTATTAATTGATGTTTAATTGTGTCAATTTCATTTGTATACAAATAAAGCGCCTCATTTTTTTATAATTTTTAAACTCTGCTACAATGTTAGTTTATTATGTTCAATTTGTTTAAAACTTTTCAATTCATCAATATCCTAGTGTGCAAAGGTTGTACGTACTTTTCGATGGTATTTGTTTTCTATATTTCTACATATCTATTCAAATGTTTGGCTGTTACTGATTCTTCTATTTCTAATAAGCCTTTTGGTTCGCCACTATATAATATTTTACCTCCGTTCATGCCTGCTCCGGGTCCTACGTCGATTATCCAGTCTGCATGTGTCATCATAGTCAAGTTATGTTCTATTAATATGACGGTGTTGCCTTGTTGGATGAGTTGTTCGAAACATGATAATAATGTTGGTATGTCATCTTCATGCAGTCCTGTTGTTGGTTCGTCGAATATGAATATTTGGTTTGAAGCGGATTGATCTAAATATCTGCTCAGTTTAACGCGTTGTATTTCTCCGCCTGATAATGTATCTAGTGATTGTCCTAAAGTCATATAATGTAGGCCGGTTGATTCTAAATGTTTAAGACGTGTGTATACTTTATTGTTATTTTTAAATATGTTCATTCCTTCTTCAACTGTTAGTGCTAATACATCTGCTATTGAATAACCGTTTACTTTGGCTTCTAATACTTCTGGTTTATATCTGGTCCCTTTACACACTTCGCAAACTTGTGAAAAGTCAGGCATAAATGCAAGTTCTGTTTTGATAACGCCTTTACCATGACATTCTGGACAGGCACCTTCTGAGTTGTAGCTAAACATACTTTTCTTTAGTCCTGTTTCTTTGCTGAAGAATTCTCTTACTTCATCAAAGAGATCCATATAAGTTAGTAAGTTTGAACGATTTGAAGCATGTACAGGTTTTTGGTCAATGAAAGTAGTCTCTTTCTGAGATTTAAGTCCTGCTTTTAATAATGTACTTTTTCCGGAACCTGCTACACCTGTAATAACAGATAAAATATTTTTAGGCATATCCACGGACACGTTTACTAAGTTGTTTTCTGCTATATTTTTTAAATTGATGTAGCTCTGTGCTTTTCTAGGTAATGTTTTTAATTTGTGTTGTCGTTTTAAAGCTTTACCAGTAGAAGTATCAGATTGTAACAACTCATGATAAGTACCTGTGAATGTAATTTCACCACCATGTTTGCCTGCACCGGGTCCAATGTCTATAACGTAGTCTGCAATACGAATAACGTCAGGGTCATGTTCTACGACGAGTACTGTATTGCCTTTATCTCTTATAGATTTCATAATGTCATTTATTTTTTCAATATCTTCAGGGTGTAAGCCAACACTAGGCTCATCAATAATATAGACGAGGTCAGATAGTGGACTATTTAAGTGACGTATTAATTTAATGCGTTGAGATTCTCCTCCTGATAGAGAAGGTGTCTTACGGTCCAATGTTAAATAATTTAATCCAACATAAGATAAAGCTTCTAACTGCTCTAATAATGGTTTAATAATATATGCAGCTTTTTTGTCTTTAAGTTTATTTAGAAATTCAATCGCATCATCTATTGAAAGAGCTGTAAAATCAGTAATGCTTAGTCCATTTATTTTACAACTTAAAATTTTATCGTTTAGTCTTTTACCATGACATTTTGGACATTTATGGGAAGTGACAACTCTATTTACGTCTTCTAGAAAACGTTTCTTTTCGAAATTATCATTCAATAGAAATGAGCGTCTAAAACGATGAAGCAAACCTTCGAATTTAGCAGTTTTTGGCCAATTTTCTGGAGGACTTTTAAGTTTTTTGGGTTTTGTATAAAGGAATGTGTCCATTTCTTCTTTAGTAAAGTCTTTAAGCTTCTTGTCATTATCAAATAAACCACTATATAAATAACGTTTGCCACGCCAGCTATCTGGTCTAAATGATGGGAACTTTATCGCATCTTCATTTAAAGATTTATCATAATCTAACAACTCGTTTAAGTCGATATCTTCAACATAACCGAGTCCTTGGCAACGTTCGCACATGCCACTTGGATTATTAAATGAAAATACGCTCGAATATCCAACAAAAGGCTCACCCACTCTTGACCATAAAAGTCTAACTGAAGCGTAAATGTCAGATATTGTTCCTACAGTTGAACGTGAATTTCCACCCAATCTTTTTTGATTTATAATCATGGCAACTGGTAGATGTTCTATTCTATCAACATCCGGCTTTTCATAAGATGTCAGTTGATTTTGTACATAGCTTGAATAAGTTTCATTTAATAAACGTTCAGATTCAGCTGCTAAAGTACTAAAAACGAGTGATGATTTTCCCGAACCAGATCTTCCAGTGAAGACTGTTAATTGATGTTTCGGGATATCTATATTAATATTTTTTAAATTATTCTGGTTTGCTCCGTGTACACGTATGTATGACATGTTCATTCACCTCATTATGAGTTTACCCAAATATCATTCATTGCTAAACAGTATCCACCTTAAATATCAGAATTCATGTACAATAGAATTAAAAGAAGGTAAAATGAAAACGATTACACAAGTAGAGGAGCATGTTTATGTGGATTGATATTACACAACCATTAACAAATGATATAGCAAATTGGCCAGGAGATGAGCCTTTCCGTTTTGAATTATCTGCAACTAAAGAAGAAACAGGGTCTGTAAATATTGGTTGTATTTCAATGAGCACGCATATAGGGACACATATGGACGCACCATTTCATTTTGATAATGATGGAATAAAGATTCATGAGATTGATGTGAATAGACTAATTGGAGAAGCTACTTTAGTAGAAGTAATTGGAGAAGCGCTTATTACGCGAGAGATACTAGAAGGTTTCGATATTAAAGGGACAATAATTATGATTAAAACAAAGTCTCAAGCTCATGCTGATGTGTTTCCGGATACAGTTCCAGTCCTAACTGAAGAAGCAATCGCTTATTTGTCATCAATTGGTATAAAAGTATTTGGAATTGATGTACCTTCAGTAGATGACATAGATTCTAAAACTTTAGATAATCATCATGCGTTTAATCGCTATGATATTATCAATATTGAAAATTTATTATTAGAAGATGTTACACAAGGATATTATGATTTTATAGGGTTACCATTGAATATCGTTGGTGCAGACGGTTCACCAATAAGAGCAACTATAGCAAAAAAGGGGGAATAATAATGAGCCATTATCAAGATGAATCAATTAAAGGGGAAAGTGTTAAAACGGATTTTACAGAAGATATGACATATAGTGAGTACTTAGGTTTAGATAAAATATTATCAGCACAACACACCTTAACAGATGCACACGATGAGAAATTATTTATTATTGTACATCAAGTTTCAGAACTATGGATGAACTTGATTATTCATGAAATTAATTCAGCTTGTGAAGATATAAAACTAGATCAATATAAACAAGCTTTTAAAAAATTAGCAAGAGTAGGTAATATTCAAAAACAACTCATTCAAGTATGGGAAGTATTATCGACGATGACACCAAGTGACTATTTGAAATTCAGAGAAGATTTAGGAAACTCTTCTGGATTCCAATCTTTTCAAAATAGAATGATTGAATATAGCCTAGGTTATAAAACAACACACGCGTTGAAAATATATGAAAAAGACCCAAATATTTATAATCAATTAAAAAATCAACTTGAAAGACCAAGTATATACGATGAAACAATCAAAGCAGTGAATAGAGCAGGATTCGATATTGATAAAGATGTGTTAAACAGAGAAGTAACAAAGAATTACGAACGCAATGATTCAGTCAAAGAAGCATTTAAAGAAATTTATTTAAATTCAGAAGATTACTTTGAACTATATGAATTACTAGAAAAATTAACAGACGTTGAAGATAGATATAGTCAATGGCGATTTAGACATATGAAGACTGTACAAAGAATTATAGGATTTAAAATAGGGACAGGCGGAAGTTCAGGCGTTAACTATTTGAAACGTGTCATTGATCAAGCATTCTTCCCAGAATTGTGGGAACTTAGAACAGAATTATAGTGCATATGTGATGATAGGGTTTGATAAAAAATTGAAAGAGCTTGGGACGTAAATGTTCTAAGCTCTTTTCGTTGTGTGGTGTTAATTTTGAGCATGTCTTAGATTAACTGTTGAATTAATCTACAACATAGCCGAACTCTTAGATTAACTGCTGAATTAATCTACAACTCAGGCAAACTCTTAGATTAACTGCTGAATTAATCTACAACTCAGCTCATTTTTCAAAAAATCCTTATTTTAGTTGTATTAACAATAGCTAACAGTATATTCATTAATATAACAATGACACTTTATATAATATTTTTCAACTTTCGTATGGTAAAATATTTGTTGGTATAAAATCGAATAAAAATTATAGGAATGATGGGTGTAAATATGTTGAATTTATTTGTTTTACTATTAGAACGTGTAGGTCTCATTATCCTTGTAGCGTATATATTAATGAATACATCGTACTTTAAAAATATGATGGGTGAGCGTGAAAAATGGTATGTAAAATGGCGTTTAATTATAGTATTCTCTTCATTTGCACTACTGTCTAACTTTACTGGTGTTGCTATTCATAATGGAGAAATTGTATCAAGTATGATTTATTTACATCTTGGTCCAGAAGTATCACTTGCCAATACCCGTGTATTAACTATTGGTGTTTCGGGTCTTATTGGTGGACCTTTTGTAGGTGTATTTGTAGGTGTACTATCGGGAATATTTAGAGTTTATATAGGTGGTGCAGATGCTTATACTTATTTAATATCATCTATTGTTATTGGTTTGGTTGCAGGCTATTTTGGTACATATGCAATGAAATCTAAAGGCTATTTATCAGTTACACAAAGCGCTATAGTAGGTGCTTCAACAGAAGTGATACAAATGATTTGTATATTAATATTCTCTTCTCAAAAGGCTGATGCATGGGAACTTGTACAACTTATAGCACTACCAATGATTATTATAAATGGTTTAGGTACGGCAATATTTATGTCTATAATCATTTCAACTGTTAAACAAGAAGAGCAAATGAGGGCTATTCAAACGCATGATGTTTTGAAATTAGTTAATCACACTTTGCCTTATTTTAAAGAAGGGTTAACAGAATCTTCTGCTCATCAAGCTGCTAAAATTATAAAAGATTTAATGAAGGTATCAGCAGTGGCAATTACTAATAAAACGCATATATTAGCGCATGTTGGTGTCGCAAGTGATCATCATACACCTGACAAAACTATTATTACAGATTTATCTAAAGAGGTAATTGAAACAGGGGATCAAAAAGAAGTTTATACAAGTAAAGATATAGGGTGTCAACATCCTAATTGTCCATTAGAAGCGGCTATTGTCATACCATTATATGTGCATGATGATATTGTAGGTACTTTGAAGTTATATTTTACAGATTATCATGATTTAACATTTGTGGAGAAACGACTTGCAGAAGGTTTGGCTAAAATATTCTCTAGCCAGTTAGAATTAGGTGCTGTAGAAGTGCAAAGACAATTACTTCAAGACGCTGAAATTAAGTCATTACAAGCGCAAGTGAATCCACATTTCTTCTTTAATGCAATGAACACAATTTCGGCACTTATCCGAATAGATCATGAAAAAGCGCGTCAATTATTGTTACAACTGAGTCACTTCTTCCGATCTAATTTACAAGGTGCTAGAAACAATATGATTACGATAGAAAAAGAGCTTGAACAAGTGCGCGCGTATATTGCTTTAGAACAAGCAAGATATCCTGATCACTTTGTTATTGAATATGATATACCTGACCAAAACCATTCATCACTTGTCCCACCGTTTGTCATTCAAATATTAGTCGAAAATGCTATTAAACATGCATTTACAAATAGAAAAGATGATAATCGAATTTGGGTATCTGTTCTCAATCAAAATCAATCGATTAAATTATCAGTAAAAGACAATGGACAAGGTATTCCGGAAGATAAGAAAGACATCATAGGAAAGGCTATTGTAGAATCTCAATTGGGAACAGGTAGTGCGCTTGAAAATTTAAATAAAAGATTAATGGGATTGTGTGGCCACTCGGCAGAATTACAAATAGAAACGAGCAATAAAGGTACAGAAGTAAGTACTGAAATACCGCATAAATATAGAGAAGAGGGTATGTAATGCAAGCACTTATCGTTGACGATGAACCATTGGCACGTAACGAACTAAAATATTTACTCAATCAAATTGGTTCTTTTAGTCAAATTGAAGAAGCAGAAAATATCGAAGAAACTTTAGAGCAATTGTTATCTCACGAATTTGATGTCATTTTCTTAGATATTAATTTAATGGAAGAAAGTGGCTTAGATTTGGCAAAGAAAATCAACAAAATGAAACATGTTCCTCATATTATATTTGCAACTGCTCATGACACGTATGCAGTTCAAGCGTTTGAGTTAGAAGCTACAGACTATATTTTGAAACCATTTGAAAAATCAAGAATTGAACAAGCAATTAAAAAAATTACAAATGTGGAAAGCCATCATACAATTGAGACAAAACAAGTGAATCAAGATGAAGTGTTACCGATTGAAATAGAAGATCGTATTTATGTATTAAATATAAATGACATCGTTGCGATTTCGGTTAACCAAGGTGTTACGACTATAAATACAGTAGAAACTGAATATGAAACAAGCGAACCACTCAGCTTTTATGAGAAAAAGCTTAACGATACAAAGTTTTTACGTATTCATCGCGCAAGTATCATCAATAAAAAGCATATCCAATCTGTTGAACACTGGTTCAATTCTACGTATCAAGTAACATTGACAGGTAATATCAAATTACAGGTAAGTCGTTCTTATATGAAAACGTTTAAATCAGAAATAGGGTTAGTGTAATTTTCACAGTAACTATTTAGTAACTTAGACTTCAAATATTGCATTTCGCCATGAAAACGCTTTAATTCATTATTTTCATATTAAGATAACCTTAAGAGATTAATTCGGGAGGTTGTCAGAATGAAAAAAGTAAATAACTTCTTTCAGCAAGTATTAACGATATCCATAATATTATTGATATCACATATAATAGAAAGCTTTATGCCAATTCCAATGCCAGCATCAGTAATTGGGTTAGTATTAATGTTTGTCGCATTAACGACAGGTATTGTTAAATTAGAGCAAGTAGAAGCGGTTGGAACAGCATTAACAAATAATATTGGATTCCTTTTCGTACCAGCAGGTATTTCAGTTATTAACTCATTAGGCGTATTGAGTACAAGTCCTATTCTCATCATATTATTGATTATTATATCAACAATTTTATTACTCGTTTGTACAGGAATATTTTCACAAATGATTATTAAACCAAGTGAAAAAACATCTAAAAGTGTCAAAGATATTAAACATAAACGTGTGGCAGGTGATTACGCATGATGGAACATTTAGGAGTCAATACACCATATTTCGGTATCGGATTATCAGTTGCAGTATTCTTAATCGGTACATATTTATTTAAACGATCAAATGGATTTTTCTTATTTGCACCATTATTTTTCAGTATGGTAGTTGGTATCGTATTTTTAAAAGCTACAGGTATACCATATGAAAACTATAAAATCGGTGGAGATATTATTAACTTCTTCTTAGAACCAGCGACAATATGTTTCGCAATTCCTTTGTATAAAAAACGCGAAGTCTTGAAGAAACATTGGCACCATATTATGGGAGGAATTGCAGTAGGAACAGTAGCTGCATTAGTCATTATTTATATAGTAGCAAAAGCATTCCAATTTGGTGATGATATCATCGCATCTATGTTACCTCAAGCAGCTACAACAGCAATTGCGTTACCAGTTTCAGAAGGTATATCAGGTATTAAAGAGTTAACATCATTAGCTGTTATATTAAATGCAGTAATTATCATGGCATTAGGGAATAAGCTATTAAAATTATTTAACATAACGAACCCTATAGCAAGAGGATTAGCATTAGGAACAAGTGGACACACATTAGGCGTTGCAGCAGCAAAAGAGCTTGGTGAAGTAGAAGAATCAATGGCAAGTATTTCACTTGTTCTAGTAGGAATAGTAGTAGTCGCAGTCGTACCATTCTTTGTGATGTTCTTGTTATAAAGAGATATGTAGCTATGAAAGTAGACTTGATTACAAAAATGAGAGCTTGAGACAATTATGTCTCAAGCTCTTTCATTATGTGGTGTTAATTTTGTGATGTCTTAGATTAACTGCTGAATTAATCTACAACTTGGTCGATCTCTTAGATTAACTGTCTAATTAATCTACAACTTGGTCGATCTCTTAGATTAACTGTTGAATTAATCTACAACTTAGCTCATTTTAAAAAAATCCTTATTTTCGTCGTCCAATCAGGAGTAGAGGGTGAGACAATTAATTGTCTCACCCTCTGTGTTTTTATTTATCGACTAATATCCACTTAGACAATACAAATGTTATTGGTATTGTAATGACAAGTCCTATGAATGGCGCGAAAGTTTCGTTCAAATGTAGCCATTGTACAAATATATACAACAATAATGTTTGTAAACCCATATTCACAACTTGCGTGATAGGGAACTGAATGAATTTTTTAAATGTTGGTTGTACATGGTATACAAAATAACAATTTAGATAAAACGATATGATAAAGCTTATAATAAATCCTGATATATGGCTTATTAAATAGTTAATATCTAATACTTTTAACAATAATAAGTATACCCAGTAATAATTGATTGTGTTAATACCGCCTACGATAATGAAACGAAAGATTTCTCCATATTTCTTGTACATGATGTTGCTCCTTTATAAAACCTTGATTCATTATACGACAAGTCCACGCTTGTTACTATATTGTTCGTATAAATGCTCTTGTGCAATTTCTTTTAAGATTTTAACGACTTTATAAACTTCTTCATATGATGTGTATAAAGCAATAGGTGCTAAGCGTATAACATTTGGTTCTCTAAAGTCAGGTATAACGCCTTTATCTTTAAGTGCCAAACTGATACGATAGGCTTCATCATGAACTAAACAAACATGACCACCACGTTTAAAATCATCACGTAAATTACCAACAGAATAGCCGTAATCTGATAATGCTTCATCAATAAGATACATCAAATATGCTGTGATATGTACTGATTTATTTCTTATTGCATGCATACCTATTTCATTAAAAATATTGAGCACGCCTTCAAGTGGTGCCATTGAAAGAATATTAGGTGTTCCTACCTGCCAGCCTGATGCATCTGGTTGATGTTCAAACGTATGATTAAGTTGGAATTGTGTTTCATCTTTGTTTCCAAACCATCCAGCAGTACCAGGATTTTTATTGAAGTGTTTTTTATTAATATATAAACCAGCAGTTGAACCTGGACCTCCTGATAAATATTTATAAGTACACCATACTGCAAAGTCAGCATCAATTAGAGTTAAATCCATTTCAATTGCGCCGATAGCATGACATAAATCCCATCCGATTATAATGTCACGTTCTTTAGCAGCCATCGTTAATTTTTCCATATCTAGTACTTGTGCAGAACGATAAAGCACGGTAGGTAATAGAATGAGTGCAACATCATCTGTCATAGCATCGATAATTGCATCTTCATCAATAAACATACCATCAGAGCTTGTCACGACTTTAACAGTATCTTCAGGATCTAATCCTTTTTGACGAACTTGACTATCGACAGCATAACGGTCAGTAGGGAAGTTTAAATCATCTACTAATATTTTATATTTCTTGTCAGTTGGTTCGTAAAATGTACTTAAAGCTTGGTGAATATTAGAAGTTGTACTACCAACAATAACGACTTCTTCTGGATTAGCCCCGATTAGAGGTGCCATTTTTGAAGCGATTTGTTTAGAATAATGATAGTATTTACTATCTTCAACGTTCCAAATTTTAATACCTTCCTTTTTCCAAACTTCAAGCGCATTCAGTAGCGCTGCCTCAGCATCTTTAGAAGCAAGACCTAACGAATTACCATCCATATAAATTTCATTAGGCTGTATGTAAAAACGATCACGAACATGATGCAGAACATCTGCTTTATCTAAAGCATGAGCAAACTCTTTTGTTGTATTAAATGCAGTATCCATATGTTTCATCCCCTTAAAAATAATGAATAGTTCTTTAAATATAATTGTATACTTTCATAAGCAAAGTAACAAAGAAAATGTTGATGAATATTTTGAAAGTGATGTAGGGAGTGGAGTTTGGAAGTCTCTCATTTCCTCATTAAAAGTGTATACAAAAAACTGCCAACAAAGTTTAAGCTTTGTCGACAGAATTATTTATAGTCGTTTTATTAGAAAGTTTTTCCTAAAGCTTTAGCGCGTTCGATACTGTCAGCTTTAATTTCTTCTGCTTTTTCTGGGTTAGCATTATGTCCTTCAACGATTAATCCATCGAAGTCAGTTATGCCATAGAAACTCATCATTTGTCCGATGTAACGGTGACCCATTTCTAATTCAGCTGCTGGTCCTTCGCTATAATATCCGCCACGTGCTTGGATATGTAGCGCTTTTTTATCTGGTAATAAACCAACTGGACCTTCAGCAGTATATTTGAATGTTTTACCTGCTACTGATACTGAGTCTAAATATGCTTTCATTACTGGTGGGAATGAGAAGTTCCAGAATGGTGTAACGAATACATATTTATCTGCATTTACAAATTGCTCACTTAATTCATTAAGGCGACGTACTTTACCTTGTTCGCCTTCAGAAAGTGCATCAAAGCCTGCTCCGGATTGTAGTTTACCCCAACCAGCAAATACATCTGCATCAATTTGTGGAATATATGAATTGTATAAATCAATATGAACTACTTCATCGTTAGGATTTGTAGTTTTATAACTTTCGATAAAAGCTTTAGCTGTTGCCATTGAAAAAGAAACAGTTTCATCATGTGGATGAGCTGTAATGAATAATACTTGTGACATAATATATTTCCCTTCTATTTATAAAAATTAAACTAACTATAATTATTATACTTATATTGTTTTATAAATCAATAGAAATACTCTTTTTAAATTAGCGACTTTTATACTTTACAGAGGATGTTACATTTTTAGAGATAAAAGTATAAAAATACAGAATACAGTGCATGATAATTATAAGATGATATTTTTAGTGGTAGGATATATTTAGAATAATACATATTATGAAAGGATGATGGCACTTGAGTAAGAAGTTATATCTTATGCGACATGGACAAACATTATTTAATGAAAAGAAAAAGATACAAGGGGCATCAGATTCACCTTTGACAAAGCTTGGAATAGAACAGGCACTAATGGCAAAAGCATATTTTGATGAAGCCAATGTTCAGTTTCAATCATTATATTCATCTACACAAGAAAGAGCTTGTGATACATTAGAATTAATATGCCCTGAGAAATCATATGTTAGATTAAAAGGACTAAAAGAATGGAACTTTGGCTTGTTTGAAGCGGAGAGTGAATTATTGAATCCACCACATAAACCTGGTGAAACATCATATGGAGACTACTTCGTTGATTATGGTGGAGAATCAAGTGTAGATGTTCAAAATAGAATGAATGAAACATTAACAGAAATCATGAAAAATGACGAAGCAGATACGATGTTAGCAGTTAGTCACGGTGGAGCTATATTTATGTTCTTACAGTTGTGTTTACCATTTGAGCAAGTGAAAGAAGTTAAATTTACGAATTGTTGTATATTAGAATTTGAATATGAAGATGCTAAATTCAAATTCATACAAGCTATCAATCCAACAGAAGATGAGTAAAGTGAAATTTAAAAAATATATAGTGTGAGACAGACATCTATTTCAATAAAATGATAAGAGGCAGTGACAATCAATTTGTCCCTGCCTCATTTTGTAATGTAATTCGATAGAAACGCACGAAGACTGTAGAGATATCGTGCGATTCGGCTCAAATCGGGTTAAAACGCACGAAGACTCAGAAGATATCGTGCGATTCGGTCTAAATCCGGGCAAAACGCACGAAGACTCAGAAGATATCGTGCGATTCGGTCTAAATCCGGGCAAAACGCACGAAGACTTAGTCAAGTCCATAATTTTGTGTAATATCTTTAGATGTAATCAACCTTTGGTTTTTCTAGGGTATTAACAAAATATATCTGCTTGGTTTTTA